>NZ_JAHLOH010000032.1:0-103761 GCF_018917285.1 Tissierella carlieri
CCTATACCAGAAGAAAGAAATACAATTAAGGTAACAGCTGAGTTGAATGGAATAGAAACAGAACCATCAGCATCAGTAGTGGTAATAAAAGATAAATTAGCACCAGTTTTAACAGTAGAAAAACCGTTAGACAATGCTAAGATAAAAGAAGAATCAGTTCATGTAATAGGTACTGTAACCGACAATATTGGTTTAGCGAAATTAGAGATAAATGATAAAGAGATATTAGTAGATGAATCTAATAGTTTCCATGAAAGATTGATGCTAGACCAAGGTGAAAATACTATTACTGTAAAAGCAACTGATGGAGCAGGAAATGTAACTACAGTTGTAAGAACTGTATTAGTAGAGTTAGAGTCACCAACTATTACAAATATCCAGCCATCAGAAGATATAGAACTTGGAGCAGGGGATGTATTAAGAGTTAGCTTCAATGCACCTACAGGAGGGCAAGGATATTTTAGAATAATGGTTCCATTTGGGTTACAAAGCAATGAAATAGGAATACCAATGACAGAAGAAGATGGATTATATACTGGAACTTGGACGGTGCCAGAAGAAACAGGAGCAGAAAATTTATTGATTGAAGTAGTATATAGAAATGAATATGGATACGAAATAACACAAATGGCAGAAGGAAAAGTTAAGATAATAGCAGGTGAAGGACCTGTTGATCCAGAACCAGCAAGAATTACAAATCTCCAGCCAACTGAAAATACTGAGCTTAGAAGTGATGAAACCTTAGAAATAAGCTTTAATGCACCAGCAGGAGGTAAAGCATATTATAGAATAATGCTTCCATTTGGACCTTCAGCTAATAGGCTTGGAAATGAAATGACAGAGGTTGAGCCAGGATTATATAAAGCAACATATAGAGCACATGAGGGAGTAGTAGCGTCAAACTTGCAAATAGAAGTAATATTTACAGGTGAAGATGGAGCTACATTAACAGAAGTAGCCAAAGGAAAGATAACATTAGTAGGAGATATAGAAGACCTTCCAGTTAGTGCAGTTATTATAGGTGATGAGGCTTTTGATACAGATTACCTAAATAATAACCCAAGAGCACAAGCTAAGCTAGTAGAGTGGTATAACTCGAACAATCCAGTTTATATTAAGCTTAACAATAACACTTTTATCACTGAGGACGGTGAAAAAGTATCAGTTGATGTATTACCAGAATTGCTACAATACTTTGATACAACAGGTATTAAGTTATATGCAAAATAAAATATAGATTTATATGACAAAATAGGACTATAACAAAAAATGTAAAGTAAAACGGAGTAGAGGACAATTAATTGTTCTCTACTCCGTTTTTAAAATTCCTTTAAGAAATAGTTCAGTATAATAATTTATCTTCATTTTAAGTTTTTCATTTACATCCGTTATATTGTTATCACGAAAATATATTAATATATTAAACATTGAAGTTGCATAGATATGGAAAATAAAATCTATGTCTACAGAGTCTTTTAGCTTGCCAGAGTTTTTAAGTTCCACTAGCTCGTCCATTACATTGCTATTTAATTCTTTGCTGTACTTGCCAAAGTAAAATTTCATCATAACTTCTATGGGTGCTCTGTACCAGGTACGATTAAATTCTATTTCCTCTGGAGTACATATTTCTTCGATAGGAATAACTTCGCTATTCATTAGAAAATATCCTGTCTTTTCTTTTTCTTTAGCATATATTTTTTTTTCAATATTACTTAATAGATATAAATAAAGGTCATCTTTATCATCAAAATATTTATAAAAGCTACCTATTGAAATTTCAGCCTTACCTGTTATGCTCCTAATGCTCACCTTTTCATATTCTTCGTTAGTAAATATTTCATAAGCCGCAAGAGTTATTTTTTCTTTTTTATCAGAAGGTAAGTTAAAAAACGTTTGCTTAGGCATGTTTTCCTCCTTTAATAAATAAAACTTTATTGTTTAACTAACATTATAGCAAATTATTAGGAAAAAAAAAGTAAAATTACTAAATTCTTTAGGGAATCTAAAAACTTAGAAAAGAAAAAATTTTCAAAAAAATAATTGACATAAAGACTTTATTATGTTATTGTGTTAATAACATTTTAGAGGTGAACAGGTTCACCATTGAACATTAAAGCGTTACATTACAAAAGAAATGGGAGGGAGTTAGGTGAAAAAATACATAGGAAAGAGAATTTTGACGGGGCTACTAACGATTCTTATAGTTTTTTCTATTAATTTTATAATTATTAGATTAGCCCCTGGGGATCCTATAAAGACTCTTATGGGAAAAGAAACTGATGATCCGGCACTGCGAGCTGCATTAGAACAAAAATATGGGTTGGACAAGCCGTTACCTACTCAATTTGTTGTTTATTTAAAAACCGCTTTAACTGGTGATTTGGGAACATCTATTATTTACAACAGGCCCGTAACGGAAATGATTTCTGAAAAGCTTTCTGCAACTATTTTACTAGTTTTAACTTCAGGCATACTATCCCTTATAATAGGTACATTAATGGGGATTGTAGCAGCAAGAAAAGAGGGGTCAATTATTGATGTTATTTTTTCAGGTTTTTCTTATATACTAAATTCTATGCCTTCCTTTTGGCTAGGGCTAATGCTCATTATCATATTTTCATCTGTTTTAAAACTACTTCCTACCTATGGAATGACAGACCCTAGAGCTTCTTATACTGGAATGGCTTATGTGATGGATGTAATGAAACATATGATACTTCCTGTAGGTACACTTTTATTGGTTGAGATTCCTCTTTATTTTAGAATTGCAAAGTCTTCTATTTTACAGGTCACCAATGAGGATTTTATTCTTACCTTAAGGGCTACGGGTATGAGTGAGAAAAAGATATTTAATAAATATATTTTTAGAAATGCTATTTTACCTACCATTACAATTTTTGGTATATCTATGGCTTATCTAATTACTGGAGTAGCTCTCATAGAAACTGTTTTTGCATGGCCTGGCACTGGTAGATTGGTACTTACAGCTATTACCCAGAGAGACTATCCTACTCTAATGGGAATATATCTTGTAATGTCAATTTCAGTTGCAGTTGTAATGATGATTGTAGATATTGTATACGCAGTATTCGACCCAAGAATTAGGTACTAAGGAGGGTTCATGATGAATATAAAGAAGGTTATTGATAGAGCTAAGAAAGTTATTATAAATGATAAACAGCTTATGTTTGGAGTCTTAGGAATTATTTTCCTTTTAGTAATTGTTATATTTGCACCATTTATTTCAAGTCAGGATCCATATTATTTTGGAGGAGATATATTAAATAAAGTTGGAGAAAACGGTCATATACTCGGGACCAATAAAATGGGTCAAGATGTTTACAGTATGATTATATATGGGACCAGAACCTCCCTTAAAGTAGCTGTTATTTCAGCTCTTATTTCTGGAATACTAGGAATTTTAATTGGAGGGATTGCAGGTTTCTTTGGCGGGAAAATAGATCAGATTGTATCTGAGATTATAAATATATTTATGATGCTTCCTACATTCTTTTTAATACTCCTTATTATTGCTTTGTTTGGTAATAGTATTATCAATGTAATGATTGTAATAGGATTTACTACTTGGCCAAGTAATGCAAAGCTTATGAGAGCCCAGGCATTATCATTGAGAGAAAGAACTTTCGTTAAGGCTGCTATTGCCATGGGTGAGACTAAAAGCCAGATACTATTTAAATATATTATTCCAAATGGTATATTCCCTGTTATAGCTAATACAACAGTTGGAATGTCAAATGCTATATTAACAGAAGCAGGCCTTAGCTTTCTAGGGCTTGGAGATCCTAATACTATTAGTTGGGGACAAATGATATATGAAGGGAAACCTTATATTACCAGTGCATGGTGGGTGGCAACTTATGCTGGAGTAGCTATTGTAATTACAGTAACTATATTTTATCTCTTAGGAGATGGATTAAACCATGTACTTAATCCTAAGCATATGACTAAAAGGGGTGTTTAAGGATGGAAAGTATATTAGATTTAAAGAATTTTAACGTTACCTATGTAAATAAACATAAAAGTGTATATGCTGTAAAAGATATAAGTTTCAAGATTCATAAAGGGGATTCTTTAGGTATTGTTGGTGAATCGGGTTCAGGAAAGTCTACTTTAGCTATGGCTTTGCTTAGACTTTTGCCCGATAGAAGTACGAAGATTTCAGGAGTTGCTGAATTTATAGGACGTGATTTAACTAAATTATCTGAAGAGGAACTTAAAAAGATTAGATGGAATGAATTATCTGTAGTTTTTCAAAAATCTATGAATTCTCTATCACCAGTTCATAGAATAGGTACTCAAGTAGAGGATATTTATAAGGTTCACCATCCTAAGGCTACTAAAAAAGAGATATTCGATAGAATTTCCAGTTTGCTTGAATTAGTTAATTTATCTGGAAGAGTATATAATCTATATCCCCACGAATTATCGGGAGGTATGCTTCAAAGAGTTTCTATTGCCATAAGCCTTATTCATAATCCAAAGTTATTGGTAATGGATGAAGCTACTACTGCTCTAGATGTTGTAACTCAGGGGCAAATACTTGATGAAGTGCTAAAGATGGAGAAGGATTTAGATATGACTAGGATTATGATCACTCATGATATGTCTGTAGTGGCCACATCTTGCAATAAGGTAGCCATTATGTATGCCGGAGAACTCATGGAAATAGGATATGTAAAAGATGTTCTAAAGGAACCATTACATCCATATACCAAAGGTTTATTATCTTCTTTTCCTTCACTTAAGGGAGATAAACTAAAATTAGAGGGAATAGGTGGATTTTTACCAGATTTATCTAAATTATATGATGGATGCGTCTTTGCTCCACGTTGTAAATATGTAACGGATAAGTGCAGAAGGGACAAGCCTGCCAAGTTAGAAATGAAGGATGGAAGAAATTTAAGCTGTCATCTATATGGAGGTGAGGAATAGATGGAAAAGAAAAGTTCCTATATAAAAGTTGATGATGTATCTATGTGGTATCCCCTAAAGAGAGGCTTTAAAGGAGGGGTAAAGGGAAAACAGTGGGTAAAGGCTGTTGATGGTGTGTCTTTGGAGCTAGAAAAGGGAGAGGTACTTGGAGTTATTGGAGAGTCTGGATGTGGAAAATCTACTTTAGGTAGAATTCTTGCTAGACTTGAAAACCCTACTAAAGGAGACGTACTCATTGATGATATATCAACAGGGGAACTTATGAAAAACAATCCCAAGGATTTTAGAAGATTGGTACAAATTGTATTTCAAAATCCCTATGACTCTTTTACGCCTAGAGATACTATTGAAAAGATTTTAATGAGGCCTTTAGATATCCATTCTATTGGAAAGACATTAGATGAAAGAAGAAAAATTTGTTTAGAAACTTTAGAGTCTGGAGGATTACGGCCTGCAGAGGATATTATGAAAAGATATCCCCATGAATTATCAGGAGGACAATTGCAAAGGATATCTATTTTACGTGCCATGCTTCTTAACCCTAAGTTTATAATAGCTGATGAACCTGTTTCTATGTTAGATGTATCTGTAAGATCTGAAATCATAAATATGCTGCTGAAGCTAAGTAAGGAGAAAAATGCTGCTGTTATTTTTATTAGCCATGATATTGCTTTAACTAGATATATTTCTGATAAGGTAGCAGTTATGTATTTGGGAAAAGTTGTTGAATATGGGGATAGTGATACTGTGGTTAAAGATCCAAGGCACCCATATACTCAAACTTTGATTTCAAACTGCGGCTCTATTGATCCAGAAGAGATTATGAATAAGATAAATATTGAAGGAGAGCCACCTACACCTGTTAATCCAGGACCAGGCTGTTATTTTGCACCAAGATGTTTTAAGGCTACTGATGAGTGTTTCAAAAAATATCCTTCTACCTATGAAGTTTGGCCAGGTCATATGGTAGCTTGTGATAGATTAGACTAATTTGACAAGGAGGGTTAATATGAAGAGAAAGTTATTTTTAACAATCATAGCTTTAGTTCTAGTCACTGTAATGGTAATAGGATGTACCCCTAAGACTACAACTAATACTCCGTCTGAAGGTGAAAAAGGTGGAGAAAGCAAGCCGGGAAAAGAAAAGGTATTAATAGTAAGAGCTTCTGGAGATCCAATGTCTTTTAACCCAGATACTTTACCAGATGACAATGCCTATCCTATTGTACAGAATATATATAATAGGCTTGTTAAGCTAGATGCTAGTAAACAAATTATACCTGATTTAGCTACTAAGTGGGATGTAAGTGAGGATGGAAAGGCAATTACTTTTTACTTAAGAAAAGATGTGAAATGGCATGATGGTGAAAATGTAACTAGCGAGGATGTGAAATATACCTTTGACACAATAAAAGCTAATGAATCCTATTATATAAGTTCAAGATTATCCATAGTTGATTCTATTGATACTCCAGACGATTATACTGTTGTGTTTAATATGAATCAGGCAGATGTTTCCTTCATTGCTGATTTAGGTTGGTATGCTACTTTCATATTACCAGAGCATGTATATAATAATGGACAACCATGGGAAGAGAACCCAGCCTCCAAGAATCCTATAGGTTCCGGACCATTTAAATTCTCAGAGTTCAAACAAGGGGAAAGTATTACTTTGATTCCCAACCCTAACTATCATGAAGGTGCCCCAAAGCTAGATAAGATAATATTTTCCATTATTCCTGATGATGCCACTGCTGTCCAAGCATTGTTAAACGGTGATATAGATGTGTATGAAAATGTGCCATCAGCAAATGTAGCAGAAATGGAGGCAAATGGCAATATTAGATTGGCCTTAAATGAATATCCATCTCCTATGAGGATTATATTTAATTTAAAGGATAAGACCTTACAGGATGTGAATTTAAGAAAAGCTATAGCAACTGCCATCAATAAAGAAGAGATATCTCAAAAAATCTATAACGGAGTACAAAAACCAGAATATAATATGTATCCTTCGTTAATTGAATGGGTTTCAAATAGTGAAGAAACATCTCCTAGATTCAATATTGAAGAAGCCATAAAGATTTTAGAAGATGCTGGATACAAAAAAGATGCCAATGGTTTCTATGTAAGAGGCCTTACTATAGATGTATTTGAAGGCTCAGGATATCCTGATGCGGCTAAGCTAATGGAATCAACTTTAGCTAAAGCTGGTATAGAATTAAAGGTTCAAGTTCATGAGTATAATGCTTGGTTTGATAAAGTTGGGACACAGAGGGATTTTATGCTTGAGTTACAAGGTGGATTTATGGGACCAGATCCAGCTGCTTTACAGAAACGTTTTGGTACAGGTGTAGGAAGCAACTATGGTGAATACAGTAATAAAGAATTTGATGATTTGTTAGTTCAAGGAGCCTCTACTGGTGATCAAGCTAAGAGAGCCGAATATTATAAAAAAGCTCAAGCAATACTTGCTGAAGATCTTCCTTATATTCCAATAGTAGCATTTGCTGGATATGATGCTAATAATGTTCAATTTATTAATCTACCAATAGATGGTGCTGGAAAATGGGGATGGGCAGAATATACATTTACTGACTTAAAATAGTCTATTAATTTAAAAGGCTAATTGCATATCTTAAAGATATGTAATTAGCCTCCATTAGGAGGTTAAACAATGAAAAAGATATTTGATGATGTAATAAATAATATACCTGAATATAAGGAATTTTTAACTGTAGAGGAGATGGATGCTAGTAGTAAAAAATTAGCTGAAGAATTTCCAGAGATAGTAGAATTATTTGAGATGGGTAGAACTAGAGATAACCATCCATTGTATTGTCTAAAAATAGGTAATGGCTCTAATAATGCTCTTATGTTTGGATGTCCTCATCCAAATGAACCTATAGGAGCAATGATGCTTGAATATTTTACAAGAGAACTTGCTGAAAACAAGGATCTAAGGGATGAACTAGACTATACTTGGTATATAGTTAAATCATGGGATGCAGATGGTACAAAACTTAATGAAAACTGGTTCAAAGGACCTTTTACTTTATATAATTATGCAAGAAACTTCTTTAGACCAGCAGGTCATCAGCAGGTTGATTGGACTTTCCCCATAGATTATAAGAACTTACATTTTCATGATACTATTCCTGAAACTAAGGCTATGATGGACCTGATTGATAAAATCAAACCAAAGTTCATATATTCCTTACACAATGCAGGCTTTGGAGGCGTTTACTGGTATATATCCAGAGAAACTAGAGAGATTTATGATGATATGAGAAATGCTGCTAAAAAACAGGGTATTCCTCTTAATTTAGGAGAACCAGAAGCTCCCTATTGTGTAGCCTTTGATCCTGCAATTTATCAAGATTTAGGTATTCGCCAAAACTATGATTATTTGGAGAAGTATGGTATTTCTAATCCTGAGAGTGTAATTAAGGTAGGAACCTGTAGTGCAGACTATGCTAAGGAAGTTTGCGGAGCTTTTACCCTTCTAACGGAGCTGCCATATTTTTATGATAAAAGAATAAATGATTTATCACCATCTGATATAACTAGAAAAGATGCAGTTTTGAAGAGCATGGAATTTAGTCAAGAAGCAGATATTTTTATTAAAGAAACGTTAAATAGTGGAATTCAGTATATGGATAAAAAAAATCCTTTTAGATTGGCATTGGAAGCTTTTACTGATAATGATGAAAGTAATGAAGCCACTAAGAAAATGGTCAATGAAAATCCAGATTTTGCTAAGATAGCTACTGTGGCTGAAAAATTCGATAATTTATTAATCTCTAAATTCTATAAAATGTTGTCCTATGGTTTATTAGTTAGGGCTAATGAAATTGAACTGTTAAAGATGGAAAAAGATAATGAAGATGATTCTGAAAAGAAATTAATTTTACAAAAAGCCTTTAACAATGCAGAAGAGAGATTAAAGGAACTAAGTGAATTATTAGAAAAAGAAATTGATTATGAGGTTGTACCTATTAAGAAACTTGTGAGTATTCAGCTTGAATGTGGTCTATTAGTAGCAGATTATTTAAACAGAAACTAAGGGGGATAAACTGATGATTCTTATTAGAGGTGGAACTGTTCATGACGGAAAGGGAAATATATTAGAAGATGTAGATATTTTAATAGATGGTAGCCATATCAAAGATATTAGACATTCAATTGAAGTTTCTAATGACATTGAAATATTTGATGCTAGAGGAAAGGTAATATTTCCAGGATTTATAGAATCTCTCAATATATGGGGATGTAAAGGGCCTGGATGGGGAGATGATGACTTAAAGGAAGCTTCAGACCCTATTACTCCAGATATGAATGTGGTTTATTCTTTTGATCAGGATAGCATGCTGTTTCAAAGAGTTTTTGAATATGGAGTAACTAGTGCAGCTATCACACCTTCTACTTCCAATGTTTTAGGAGGATATGCAGCAGTATTTAAGACTTATGGAAAACATCCTTATGAAATGCTGGTGAAAGAAAAGATAGGAATGGTATCCTCTGTAGCTACAGAGACAAAAAAGGTATATGGTACTCGCAATACTTGTCCTATGACTAGGATGGGTGCCTTTGCACTTTTAAAACAAGCAATTATAAAGGCTTTGGATTATAGGAATAATGATAATAAAGATTATGATTCTAAGTCTGATGCTCTGCAAAAATTAATAAATAGAGAAGTTCCGTTATTTGTAAACTGTAATACTAAATCTGAAATGGATGCTGTGGAATTAGCATTAAAGGATTTTCCTATAGATATTGTTTTTACAGGTGCTTTTGGTGTAAATGAAAATACTGGAAATATTATTGGAAATAAATTTAGTGTGATTTTGGGAGATTTAACTAATGCTATGTCCTCCGTAAATAGTAAAGTAGACTTAGAAGGAATAAAAAAACTTATGGAAAATGGAGTAGATATTGCTATTAGCTCCTGTGGTGATAATGTTTCATCAGGGAAGGAATCCTTATTGTGGAATGCTATATTATGTTATAAGTATGGTTTAAAGAGTAATGATGTACTTAGGATGATTACTTCTATTCCAGCTAAGATTCTTGGTGTAGACGATAGAATAGGGTCTATAGAAATGGGTAAGGATGCGGATATTATTATATGGACAGAAAATCCTATAGAAACTTATACAGCTAGAGTTGAAGCTGCATTTATCAATGGAGAAAATATCCTAAATACTAGGAGGGTTGAATCATGCTGGTAATAAGGAATGCTAAAATATATACTTCTGCCAATAGGGTTATTGAAAAGGGTTATATTGTGATAGAAGCTGGAAAAATTGTGGATGTGGGAGAAGATTTAGAATGGGATGCAGAAGATGTAATAGATGCTGATGGTCTTGTTGTAACTCCAGGTATAGTAGATGCCCATAGTCATATAGGAGGATTTGGTACAGATATGAGCGATCAGGATTTGAATGAAATGACTAAGAATTCTACTCCTGAAGTTGAAGCAGTTTATTCTATAGATACAAAATCAAATATGTTTGAGAGGGCTATTAGATCAGGAATTACTACTTCTGCTATTGCTCCTGGGAGTGGTAATGTAGTAGGTGGACTTGTGTGTGCTGTCAAATCCTATGGACACAGTATAGAAGATATGTGTATTAAAAATCCAATAGCTTTAAAAATGGCCCTCGGAGGAAATCCTAAAGGGGTCTATGGAAAAAGAAACCAAATGCCCATGACTCGCATGGGAATTGCTAATGTAATGAGAGAAACCTTAATTAAAGGTCAAGAATATATGAAGAAAAAAGAAGCTGCAAAGGATGATAAGTCAAAGGAACCTCCTTTTGATTTAGGACTAGAAAATGTATGTAGGGTTCTTAGAAAAGAGATTCCATTAAAAGTCCATTGTGAGCAATTTGATATGTTGACTACTATAAGAGTTGCTAAGGAATTTAATATAGATTTTACCTTAGATCATGCATGGGGTGCTAGTGACTATTATGATGATATTGTAAATTCAGGTTGTAAAGGAGTTATTTACGGACCTATAGGAGTGTTGCTTTTACCTGGTGAATGTGGAAAAATTGATATATTCAGCCTTATAGAATTAGATAAAAGAGGAGTTCTATGTTCAATAATGACAGATGGACCTATATTAAATCCCGATGTAATCTTTGTTCAAGCTGGAGAAGTAGTTAGATTTGGAGGAGATATAGAAAGAGTAATCAATATGCTTACTATAAATCCAGCTAAAATAATTGGAGTTGATGATAGAGTAGGGTCAATTGAAAAGGGTAAAGACGCCGATTTAGTTATCTTCAAAGGTACTCCAGCATTAGATACTAATGCCGCTGTAGTATATACAATAATCAACGGAAAGGTTGTTTACAACCAATAGGAAAGTTCGAAACTGAAAATAAGCTTGTTATAACAGAGTAATATATTTAAGCCAGAGGATTCCCCCGCCTCTGGCTTAGATATATTATTTGATTTACTTAGTCATTAAGAATATAATTAAATCATCAATATTTTTAGGAAGTGTGATATGAATTTTAAAAAATTACTGACGAATAATAAATTGCTAGTTAGATTGATAATTTCATATTTAATAACCTCTATTTTACTTACAAGTATTCTAATGGCTGTTGTATCCTATTTTGTGTCCTCCAGAACTAAGGCTAAGACCAATGAATCCCAAAGAGATTTAATGAGGCAGTCCTACAATACTGCCTATTATGCTTTGACAAATATCTACGGAGATTTTTATGTCCTATGGTCTAGAGATGAAGATATAAGGAGGACTCTACAAGGAGCAGATATATATGAAGAAGATATTAAAATAGCATCTAAGATCATAGACAATGCTGCATTTAAAGATGATTTGGTTGACTCTGTATATATAATAAATAAGAAGGCTAATTTGATTATATCTAATATCTATCCTCCTCAATCCATAGAGACTTTCTATGATAAATCTTCTGTAGAACTGTTTAATGACTTTGAAAAGCATTATAACTCATATAAAAATGAAGTATTCTTTCCAAGAAAGACCTCCTATAGTATCTACGGGACTAAATATAATAAGGATTATATTTCTATTGTATATGCAGCAAATAATGAAGATGGTAAACTTGATTCAGGGATAATAGTTAATATAGATCAAAATAAATTGTCTAGTTTATTGAATACAGCTAATAGAAAGGAAATTATGCTGATTGCAAACAGTGGAGGTAAGATTATATCAGGTTCACAAGGTACAGGTTTTGCTAAGCCTTTACCTAGAAGTGATATTTACAGAAGTATAGCTAATAATCCAAATGATGAAGATGGATTCACAGGAGAATACCTAGGAGAAAAATCCTTTATAACCTTTAAAAAGGCTGAGAATATAGGATTCGTATTTATTAGTATAGTACCTTATTCTCTAATAAAGGCTGAGACTACCCAGATAAACAGAGTAATTGCTTTATTTTTCATTATTGCAATGTTTATTAGTCTATTGGTCAGCATTTTTTCAGCTAAGAGGATTTATGAGCCTTTGGATAAACTCATAAAAAATATGAGGAAAGATCCCTCTATAGATAATGTAGTTGGCGTAGATGAATATACCTTCTTAGGAGAGGCTTATAATAGTCTTATACTAAAGAATGTAAGATCTCATGTATCTAGGATATTTAATGGAAACTATAATGATTCTGCTGAAAAGATTCTAGGTTTTTCCAAAGAGAAATTTTTAACCTTAGCTATTATAGCTGATGATTCCAATTCTTCTTTAGACCTTTTAGAAAAAGTACTTGATATTATGGAAATAAATGTCAAATGGGTGGCAGCTATTACTTCTTCAAATTCCATAAGTTGTATAATCAATGAAGATGATTTTGATGATGGTAAAATGGAGAATATCATGGAGGAATTGGTTAATTTACAGGGACTTATAGTAGAGGACTTAGATATAACGGTTTCCATAGGAATAGGAACTGTTGTCAATAGCCTTGATAGTATTAAGTTTAGTCATAGGTATGCTATATTGGCGGTTCAATATGCTATGTCTATTGGTGAAAATCAAGTAATATTATATAATGAAATAGAAAATAGTAAAGTTGCTGCTTCTGTAAATAAGGATTCTATTGCGGACAAAATAGATGAGTATGTATTGAACAACTTTACTAGACAAGATTTTTCTGTAGATGAAATAGCTGAGGAAGTAAATTTATCATTAGGATATATTAGACAAATTTTTAGGTCTGAAAAGGGAGTCACTCTTAATGATTATATTATTAGCTGCAGGATAGATAAGGCTAAGGAGTTGCTAATCAATACAGATAATACTGCCAAAGATATTTCTGAAGCAGTAGGGTATTATGACAACAGATATTTTTATACTTTGTTTAAGAAGAAGGTTGGTATGACTACTGAGGAATTTAGAAAGCTACGAAAGGAGGAGTTGTCCAATTGAAAACAAATACTATAGTAAAAATACTTATAATATTAGTAATAATTTTATCCATAGGTCTTATAGCCACTACAATCAAGCTGACAACAATGGATAAGAGCATTGTAAATCAAGACACTCCAACAGTAGTTGATAAAAACTCGGGAGATATAGTGAAAAAACCAGAAGAACAAGGTAAAGAGTTAGGAGAAAATAAAGCTGAATCTATTGAAGAAGAACAGCTTGAAGAAATTGGAAGCAATAGTTCAGATGATAATTCAAAGGATGATCCAAAGAGTAAAACAGAAGTGGCAGATAATAATCCGCCAAAAGAAAATAAACCTTCAAAAGAAGAAAAGCCTAAGAGTGATAAATCAACTAACAAGGACAAGCCAAATAAAGATAAGCCTAATAAAGATAAAAAGGATAAAAAGGACAAAAAAGATAAGAAGGATAAGAAGGATAAAAAAGATAAATCAAAAGAAGAAAAAGCAATAGTGAATTCTAAATATATATCCACAGATGAGGCAACAAAGATTGGATTAGATAAAGTAGGATCAGGGGCAAAATTAATTAAAATAGAATCAGATATTGATGACAATCCACCAAAATATAATCTAGAAATTGTGTTAGGAAATTATGAATACGAAATAGAAATTCATGCTATAACTGGTGCAGTAATAGATTTTGAAAAAGATGAGATTGACGATTGAAACGTTGCAAATACTAGATATACAAAAAGCAAACACAAGGATTCTATACATGTTGGATATCTAAAAAAGAAGGTTTTTGATAGTATTTGAACTTGTTGATAGTCATGAAAAATCATAGAATGAAATTAAGAAATAGAATTAAGAAAAAGATAAGGAGATGATTTTCATGACAAAGAAAACAATTAAAAAAACATTGCCTATTTTAGCAGGAGCATTAATTATATCCTTAACAACTCCTATTATCCCATCTAATTTATTGGCAGAGGCAAGTAAGGGTGTTAAAGTTTCTACTACTAAGGCTTTAAATAACAAAGGAGTAGTTAAGAAAATTCAAGACAAGAAGATAGTAGATAAGAAAGCTGAAGATAAGGTGAAAAGTGAAAGATATATTGGTCTGGAAAAAGCCATAGAAATTGCAATGAAAAAGGTTGATAAGAAGAAATCAGAAGTTACAGATTATGAGATTGCATTAACTTATGATGACCCTCATTATCTTATTGAAATAACTACCATAAATAATCCTAAGATTTATAAAATATATAAGGTAAAAGTTCATGGAACTACTGGAGAGATTAAAGATGTTCATGTAGATAAGATTAAAGATAAAGAATATAAGATTAAAACCAATAATGGAAGATTTATTTCAAAATATGAAGCTAAAATGATTGCATTAAAAGAGGTAAAGGATGAAAAAGCATTTATAACAGGCTTTGAAATTGAATTAGAAAAGAAAGTTCCCCATTATTTAATAGAAGTTAAAACCTCTAAATATAAGTATTTAATGAAGATTAATGCAGAAACTAAAGAGGTATTTGATTTAACAAAGGAAATAAAAGATAAAGATGATAAAGATGAATATTGTGGGCATGAGTATAAAATAAAAGGAAACTCTGATAAAATAAATAAAGATAAAAAGCCAGTAGTCGATGTAAAGTATATTACAGAGAAAGAAGCAATAAAAATTGCTTTAGATAAAATTGGTAGAGATGCAAAAGTTGAAGATATTGAATTTGAGAAGGATGATAATCCACCAAAATATGAAATTGAAATGTATAATAAGGATTATGAATATGAAATAGAGATTCATGCCACAACTGGAGCAATATTAAAATTTGAAAGAGATGGAAAATAATAAATACAATATTTGTTTGTGCAGAATTTTTGTATAAATTCCCCTAATAGAACCCCTAGAGGACTTAAATCCCCTAGGGGTATTTTTTATAACGAATGGAAATTTCTATTTTTTATCTTTATAAGATTTGATTGAGGTTTAACCCTTAATATATGAGTTAGTTAGGTTGACAAATAAATCTTATAGTTATCACATTGTATAAAATATATCTATAGTTAGATAGAGTCTTATAGATAAACCTAATTTGACTTCAATATACCAGAATGATAGACTAATTTTGACAAATTTTGTACAAGGGGGAAATACGATGAAGAGAATAATAGCAATGTTGTTAATACTTGCTATGGTTTTTACATTTACAGGCTGTTCTAAGAAAGAAGCTATAGAAGATCCTAATACAACTCCAGTAGTTGGTGAAGATACTGAGAAAAAAGATGATGAAGTTGTAAATGATAAACCATTTGAAGGAACTACTTTAGAAGTTTTAGTGGCTTATGGCGGTGCTGAAAATTCATTTGATGCTTTTACTGAAAAAACAGGTATAAAGATTGAATGGTTAAGTATGTCAACCGGTTCAGCTCTTGCAAAGCTGCAAGCAGAAAATGGAAAGACTACTGCTGATATTTGGTTTGGCGGTGGAGTCGATAGTTATTTAAATGCTAGAGATGCAGGATATTTAGAAGCATATAAATCACCAGAAGTATCTGCTATAAATCCTCAATATTGTGATAAAGATGGATATTTCTCTGGATTAGCATTAGTTCCAGCTGGATTTATTGTAAATAATGATCTTCTTAAAGAAAAAGGCCTTGAAGCTCCTAAGACTTGGGAAGATTTAGCTGATCCAAAATATAAAGATGAAGTAATGATGGCTAACCCTGCAATATCAGGGACTAACTATGCTATAGTCAGTGGACTTATTCAAGCTTGGGGAGAAGAAAAGGCTTGGGATTATTTCAAACGACTTGACGAAAATATTCAATTCTACGCAAAGGGTGGTGGAGAGCCACTTGAAAAGGTAGCAGCTGGTGAATTTGCAATAGGTGTTGTTGCTATTACTGGTGGCACTTTTGCTGCTGGAGATACTAATCCAACTAGCGTAGTTTATCCAGAAGATTTAATTCCATGGACTCCTGCACCAATAGGAATATTTAAAGCTACAGAAAACCTAGAGGCTGCAAAGGTATTTATAGATTGGTACTTGTCACAAGAAGGACAAACAATACTTAGAGAAGCAGATGCTAGAATCATGGCCAGAGATGATGTAGATGCTCCAGAATTAATGAGTGGATTAGATAAGAGTAAACTTATAGATTTTGATTTAGAATTAATGGGCAAAGACAGAGATACAATTCTTGAAAGATGGGGAGCTCTAGTTGGTGATAAATAGTAAAGATAAAAAAGGAAGAGTTGAATTTTCAACTCTTTCTTTTGACTATATAATAGATAAATTAATTTTATTTGCAGTAATTATAAGTTTACTCGTCTTTATCTTATATCCAATTGTAATGGTTATATCAACATCTGTATATCGAAATGGAGTTTTCTCATTTAATAATTATAAAAATTTATTGAACACTCAAAATCTTAAATTAATAAGAAATAGCCTATTTGTCTCAACCTTATCTTCAATACTTGGGACTTTTTTTGCATTATGCATTGCGATCTATACTTTTTTACAAAGAGGAAAGTTGAAAAAGATAATCCATCGATCTTTGATGATTACTATGATATCTCCTCCATTTGTTTCTGCTTTGGCATTGATTATGCTCTTTGGTCGTAGAGGAATTATAACCCATAATTTACTAGGACTTAGTGTTAACCCCTATGGCTGGCAAGGAATTGTTTTGCTTCAAACTATAGGACAAATATCTCTTGCATCTATGATGCTTATTTCTACATTAAATTCAATTGATTTGAGACAAATACTAGCATCTAGAGATTTAGGTGCTACACCTATGGAAACTTTGTTACATGTGATTTTACCTAGTATTTTTCCTGGCATTATGTCTGTTTTATTTTTACAGTTTACTATGAATTTAGCTGATTTTGGTACTCCAATTATTATAGGAGGAAAGTATAAGGTATTGGCTACAGAAGCATATATGACTATATTTTCAGCAGCAGACTTAGGAAAAGGTGCAGCGATATCTGTGCTCCTTATACCACCAGCCGTAATTGCATTTTATTTTTATCGCAAAAATATGGCTAAATTAGACAATTTATCTGATGGAACTAAAGCTGTTGGAGGAGATAATTATGAATTTAGCTTACCAATTGGATTTAGGTTTATACTTGGCTTAGTAACAGGAGTATTTTTTATCTTAATGATTTTAAAATACGGTAATATATTTCTATCTGCCATATCTACAAATTCATCTGGTAAGTTGGTATTTACTTTAGCACATTTTGAAAAAGTCAGATTTATGTATTTGCCATCCTTATATAGGAGTATTGTTCTTTCTGTAACCTCTGGTATTATTTCTTCAATAATAGGGATTTTATTATCATACTATACCCATAGAAGAAATATTCCTATGATGAAAAATATAGAATTTATTTCATCTCTACCATATATTATTCCTGGAATATTTTTTGGACTAGGTTATATTGTGGCTTTCAATAAAGAACCTTTATTATTGACAGGCACTTTCGCTATAGTAATACTAAATTGTACCTTTAGACATATATCGGTTTCAAACAAAGCTGCCAATGCTGCTTTTACAACGATTGATAAAAAGATTGAAGATGCAGCTAGAGATTTAGGAGCATCAAGATTTAGAATATTTTTAAGTATTATACTGCCTTTATTAAAATCCACATTCCTTACTAGCTTTATCAATACATTTACAGCCTGCATGACTACAGTAGGAGCTATAATTTTCTTAGTGTCGCCAAGAAATGTTGTAGCTAGTATTGAGATGTTTAAGGATATTTCAAATGGTCAATATGGCTTAGGAGCAGTAATGGCTAGTCTACTAATCATTATAACTGTTTCAGTCAATTTGATTGCTATGAGACTATTAAGTAAGGAGAGAGTGTAGCTATGTTTTTACAATTGAAAAATTTAACTAAGCTTTTTGATAAAGAAAATGGAGTTAAGAATTTTAATTTAGATGTAAAAGAGGGAGAGTTTATAACTATATTGGGACCTTCAGGATGTGGTAAAACTACTACCTTGAATTTATTAGGGGGATTTTTAAAACCAGATAGTGGAGAAATCTTGTTAGATAGAGGAAATATTACTAATCTTCCACCAGAGAAAAGACCAATCTCTACTGTTTTTCAAAGCTATGCTCTTTTTCCTCATATGAATGTAATAGAAAATGTAGCCTATGGCATTAGATTTTATCGTAAGGAAAAAAAGAGAAAAGCAATGGAAATAGCTAAGGAGTATATAGATATAGTAGGACTTGCAGGATATGAGAATAGTAGAGTCGGAAATTTAAGTGGAGGACAGCAGCAAAGAGTTGCTCTTGCTAGATCTATGGCTACCAATCCTAAGATTCTTCTGCTAGATGAACCTCTAAGCAATTTAGATGCAAGTCTTAGGGTTAGAATGCGTGAAGAATTAAAAGAACTTCAAAGAAGGTTTAAAATCACAATGATATTTGTTACCCATGATCAGTCTGAGGCACTTTGCTTATCTGATAAGATAGTTGTCATGGATAAGGGTAATATAGTACAAGTAGGCACTTCGAGGGAAGTTTATTTTTATCCTGTTAGTGAATATGTAGCATCTTTTGTTGGAAAGTCTAATTTATTAAATGAAGATGGTAAGACTTATATCATTAGACCAGAAGATATTAAGATTACGAAAGATATTAATAGGGAATATATAGTTAAAGATAAAATTTTTATGGGACAGCATACAGAGTATAAAATTACTAATGATAGACACTCATTAGATGTGAATCTATCAGGAAAGGAAAGTAGCGATTTTCAGATTGGAGATTTAGTTGGCATAGAAATAGAACATAGAATTAGTATATAAAATTTGAGAGTTTATAGGTGAGGTGTATAAAAATGAGTAGATCAAAATATAATTTTGATGAGGTAATTGATAGAAAATCTAGTAATTCCATAAAGTGGTCAGGCAATGATGATTTATTACCTATGTGGATAGCAGACATGGATTTTAAAGTTGCAGATGAAATATTGGAAGCTATGAAAAAGACAATAGACCATGGTATTATAGGGTATGATGATAGACCGGACTCTTTCTATGAATCTATAATTCAATGGGTAAGGACAAGGTACAATTGGGAGATTAAGAAGGAATGGTTAGTATTTACTCCTGGAGTAGTATCGGGCCTCAGTATTTCAGTAAATGCTTTTTCTAAAGAAGGAGATAAGGTAATAATCCAACCTCCTGTATATCCTCCTTTTTACTCAGTTATAGAGAATAATAATAGAATAGTAGAAGAAAATTCATTAAAAAATAATGGGAATAGATATGAAATTGATATTACTGATTTAGAGAATAAGATAGATGAAAAGACTAAGATGGTAATTATTTGTAACCCTCATAATCCAGTTGGTAGAGTATGGCAAAGAGAGGAGCTTGAAGCTTTTGGAGATTTATGTATAAAAAATAACATCATAATGGTATCAGATGATATACACTGCGACCTTGCTTTCAAAGGACATAAATATACTCCTTTAGCATCTATATCTGATGAGTTTGCCAATAATACGATAACTTTCATGGCTCCAAGTAAAACCTTTAATATTGCAGGATTATTTGCTTCTGTAGCTATTATACCTAATGAAGATTTAAGGAAACTTTATAATGGGATTATTGAGAATATTGGAATAGGTCATACTAATGGACTTTCTATAGTTGGTTTTGAAGCTGCTTATAAATATGGAAGTAGCTGGTTTAGTGAAGTTCTTAAATATATTGAGGATAATGCCGATTTTGCAGTTGATTATATAAGTAAAAATATTCCTGAAGTAAAGGTATACAAGCCTGAGGGAACGTTTTTGATGTGGTTGGATTTTAGTTCTTTGGGAAAAACCTCAGAAGAAATAGATAAACTTCTAATAAACAAGGGTAAAGTTCAACTAAATGATGGTACAACCTTTGGTATAGGGGGAGAAGGATTTTTTAGATTAAATATAGGCTGCCCGAGAAAAGTTTTGGAAGATGGGCTAAAAAGAATAAGAAAAGCTGTTCAGCAAGTTTAATAAATATTAGTTTTAATAGGAACCTTCAATGAGATATCATTGGAGGTTTTTTAGAATATTAAGATGTTTATATTCGAAATTAAAAATCTAGTCATTTAGTATGATTTATAATTATTTGCAAATTTTTCTAAAAATAAAGAGGATTTTGAGGATTGATGTCGAATATACCTTATATCATAAGAGAGAAAGGAAAGATAAAATGAAAATTAAAACTAAATTAATTCTATTCACTTTAATGATTTCTATTATTAGCATAATTTCTGTATCTATAATAAATTATGCAGTTTCCATCAGAGAGCTAGAAAAGGTAGTTAATTCTAATACTAACAGCATAGCAGCATTAACTACTCAAAAGCTAAATCAATGGATAGCAATACAAAAAGATTCTCTGGATGAAACGCTTAATAGTATATTGTATAACAATAACTATGAGCAAGAGTATTTGTATAGGTTTCTAGAAAGTCAAACTGAAAATAATCTAGGAAATGCATATTATATTGGATTGCCAGATAAAAGATTCATATCAGGTTCTGGATGGATACCACCAGCAGATTATGATGCAACTCAAAGAACGTGGTATAAGGAAGCAATTGGAATGGATGGAATATATATATCAAAGCCAGATATTGATGCTAGAACCGGAGATATGGTCATAACAGTATCAAAGGCAATTAAAAAGAGCGGCAGGGTAATAGGCGTTGTGGGATCTGATATTGCAATAGACTATTTAGTAGAAGTAGTGTCAAATGTAGAACTAGGGAAAGATTCCTATGCTTTTTTAATGGATGATGAAGGAAATATTATAACTCATTTAAATGAAGAATATAAGCCAACAGCAGATAAAGGGTATATAAATATAAAAGATATATTAGGTGGCAAACTTATAGATATAATGGGAAACAAGGAATTGTCCTTAAGAGAGAAGAGAATCACTGATTTCGATAATATCAGAAGATTTTGCTTTTTCGATGAAATCGAAGAATCTAGCTGGATGGTTGGATTGGCAGTATCAGAGAAGGAAACTTTAAAGGTGGTTTCACATGCCATTAATTTAACTTTAATTACTGTTGTGCTGTTACTTGTGGCAACGAGTATTCTATCCTTAACTGTGGGCAGTTCTATATCTAAACCAATCATTAATTCATCGCAAATTGCTGAAGAAATAAGTAACTTAAATTTATCTACTGGTATAGAAGAAATAAAGCTGAAACGTAAAGATGAGATAGGACAAATGTATCAGTCATTTGATAATACCATCAGAAAGTTAAAAATATTTATGAAAGATATGGATGGATCTATTAGGATAAATCATGAGGTTAATGAACAAACATTAGAAAAGATTCATTACTTATTAGGACAAGCAGAAGATACTTCAGCTACAACAGAAGAATTATCAGCAGGTATGGAAGAAACATCTGCTACCACAATATCTATCAATGAATCATCACAGGAAATAGAAAAGGCATTATCAGACTTTGCTCAAAAAGTAGAGGAAGGTGCGAATACATCTAATGAAATAAGTGTAAAGGCAGATAAGCTAAGTCATCAGTTCATTAATGCTAAGGATAAGTCAATGGAGATATATTCTAATGCAAGAGAAGAGATAGCAAAGGCCATAGTTTCATCCAAAGAAGTAGAAAAAATAAATGTATTGTCAAATGCAATACTACAGATATCAGAGCAGACATCTCTTTTATCCTTAAATGCGGCTATAGAGGCAGCAAGGGCTGGAGAATCAGGAAGGGGATTTGCAGTAGTAGCAGATGAAATAAGAAAATTAGCTGAAAATTCTAATTCAACAGTGGGTGAGATACAAACTGTAACAGAAAGTATAACAAAATCAGTAGGAGAATTGATAGAAAGAATATCCCTTGTAATGGATTTCTTAGAAAAAGATGTAACTAAGGATTATGAGTTAATGGTAGATGCAGTAGGTCAATATAGGGAAGATGGATCTCACCTAAATAATATAATCTCAGATCTTAGTGCAACAGCAGAAGAACTTGCAGCAACTGTAAATGAAATGTCTTTAGCTATTAAAGAAATCTCTATTACTGTAGAGGAATCTACTGTCGCCACTACAAATATTGCTGAGAAGAATATGAATATTGTAGAGGCAATAAATGATATAAGCGGAATAATTGAGAAGAATAAGGAGATATCTGATAAATTAGAAGAAATAGTTTCTCAGGTTAAGTTTTAGAATAATCCCTAGATAAACTAAATAACTACACTTTTGATGGACTTTAATCCTTAATGTATAAATTAGCTGGAATTGGGACCAAAAAGTGTAGTTATTTAATATTGAAGCAGGAGGTTCATCAGATATAGGCAATGTGGATTATTCGTGCCCTGCATTTCATCCTATTTTATTGTTAGTCTCTAATATATATAGATGCTGAGTTGACAACGAAAAATATATCTATTATCAATTGTGAGAAAATTTTGGAAAAAAAGAAGGATTATTAAATTCTATATAGAATATATTATATAACTAAATAAATCTAAGGAGGTAGACCTATGTTTTTAAGGAGCAAAAAAATCTATAGTCTATTATTAGCATTATTTATGGTATTGGGTATTATTATTCCATCAACTGCATTTGCTGATACTGAGACTATCAAGATTACAGTTTTAGGAACCACGGACCTACATGCTAATATTTATAACTGGTCCTATGAGGATGGTAAGGAAACAGAAGACTTTGGAATGGCTAAGGTTTATTCTATTGTTGAAAAGGTAAGAGAAGAAAATCCAAATACAATCCTTATAGACAACGGTGATACTATTCAAGGTACTATACTATCTGATGATTTGTATAATTTTAACCTAGAATTAAAGCATCCAGTAATTGATGTAATGAATTTTATGAAGTATGATTCTATGACATTAGGAAATCACGAGTTTAATTTTGGATTAGAAATGGTTAAAAAAATTCAAGAGGAAGCAGAATTTCCAATCTTGGCTGCAAATGCAAATTATAAAGCTGATAACTCATATTTAGCTAAGCCATATATAATTAAAGAAGTAGCAGGAGTAAAAGTTGGAATTTTAGGACTTACAAATCCAAATATCCCAAGATGGGATGGACCTAAGGTAGAGGAGTTAAAATTTGCATCACCATTAGAATCAGCAGAAAAACATATTAAAGAGATGAAAGAGGAAGGGGCAGATTTAATAATCCTATCTACTCATATGGGATATACTGCCGAATATGGAGGAGACGGAGCAGACGAGATCATAGCTAAATTCCCTAAAGTAGCAGCTGTATTAACAGGACATGCTCATGTAACGGAAAAGCAAAAAGTAGGAAATACTTTAGTAGGGGCGGCTAGAAATGAAGGCAGACAGGTTGTTAGATTTGATTTTGAACTAACAAAAAAAGATGATAAATGGATAATTGGAGATAGTACAGTTGATATTATTGAAGTGAAAGAGTATGAAGCGTCTAAAGAATTAAAAGAATATGCAAAGGAATATCATAATAAGACATTAGAATTCTTAACAAAAGTAATTGGAACAGCTAGTGAAAACTTTGCCCCAGCATCAGAAATTCCAGGTATTCCGGAAGCTCAACTTAGAGACACAGGATTGATTGACCTTATCAATAATGTGCAACTTAAGGCAACAGGTGCAGATGTTGCTGGAGCAGCATTATTTGCATCAGGATCTAATTTAAGGGCTGGAGATTTAACCTATGCTAGTATATTTGAGATATATAAATATCCAAATACTTTAGTAGGAGTGGAAGTTACAGGAGCTGAATTAAAGGCCTATATGGAATGGTCAGCTGCATATTATAACACCTTTATTCCTGGAGATATTAACATAAGCTTTAATCCTAATATTAGAGTATATAATTATGATATGTTCCAGGGAGTAGATTATAAGATAGATTTATCTAAACCTGAGGGTGAAAGAATTGTAGATTTAAAATTTAAAGACGAATTAGTAAAAGATACTGATACTCTAAAATTAGCAATAAATAATTATAGATATGGTGGATTAAAGAACATGGGAATTATTAAAGGGGAGCCATATTTTGAATCAGATCCAAAGTCTCTTAGATCCTACATTGCTGATTATATAGCTGAGAATAAAACTATAGTACCCATAGTAGATAATAACTGGGAGGTTATAGGGGTAGATTTCAACCATCCATTAAGGGATTATATTATTGAACAGGTTAAAGAAGGCAAGATTGAGATTCCTAAATCAGAGGATGGAAGGACTATAAATGTTAAGGCTATTAATGCCATAGAAATGATAAATGCAGGACTTATTCCAGAAGAAGTATTAAAGGCTAATAATATTAAAATAGAAGAGTCTACTGAAGAAACTCCAGCAGAAGAGCCAGTTCCTACTCCAGAAGTACCAGCAGTAGAGACACCAGCTCCTGCACCAGTACCACAGCCAGAAGTAAAACCAGTTTTAGCTCCACAAAAATATGTAGTAAAAGCTGGAGATGTTTTATGGAAAATAGCTAAACAATTTAATACCACTTGGGAAAAGTTAGCAGAATACAATAATTTAAAAAATCCACATTTAATCTTCCCAAATCAAGTAATATTGATTCCTTAATACAAATAAGGATATTTAACTAAGCTAGATCCATGTGATTTAGCTTAGTTTTTTATGGTTCATAAGAAAAATCCTAGTCTATTTTAATTGGAACTTGACCTAGAGTTTTAAGAAAAGGCTTTCTCGATGATTTGCTAGAAGTTTATTTATGAAAAACATCACAAGGTATCTTGATAAACTATTAAAGCATATAAACCGATATATAGGGTATATATATTTAAAATTAAATTAAGGGAGAGATAGTCTATGAAATTAAAAGGGAAGCTACTAATGTTTACAACATCAATTTGTATTATCTCAATTTTACTTATTTCAATTATTAACTATTCAGTATCTATAAAAAAACTTGAAGAGGAAATTAATGAAAATGTTATATTAGAAGCACACCATACGGCACAAGAAGTTGATGGTTGGATAGCTTTACAAAAAAATACTTTAGGATCTATATTGAATTTGATTTTATACAATGATAATCATGAGGCGGATTATATGAGGGGAGTTGTGACAAAAATAACAGCTGATAATCCGGGCAATACCTATTATATAACTTATAGTAACAAAGAAACTTATTTTCCCATTGGTGTAAGTGTATCACCAGATTTTGATGGGACAACTAGACCTTGGTATACAGGTGCCATGGAAACTCAGGATTTTTACATCACTGAACCCTATATAGATGCTATAACTGGCGATATGGTAATTACTGTTTCTAAACAGTTTAAAACTAGTAGTGGAATGAAGGGTGTAATGGGAACAGATATATCTATTAACTATCTAGTAGATTTCATTGCTTCAGCTGACTATGGAAATGGGTCCTATGCTTTTTTATTAGATGATAAAGGAAATGTACTTACTCATTTAAATGATGAATTTAAACCCAATAAAGATGGCAGCTTCAAGAAGATAGATGAGCTATTAGAAGGGAAAATGGCAGATATTATAGGAAAAACGGGAATTAAAATCAAAGACAGGGCTATAAGGGATTTTGATGGTGTAGATAGACTCTTTTTCTATGGAGATATAGAAGAATCAAATTGGACAGTAGGAGTTGCTATAACGCAAGACAGTGTAATGGGCAGTATTAATCGCGTTATTTTACTTACTATATTAGCTGCAATATCTGTAATTATAATATCTATTATATTAGTTTTATATATGGCAAGTACTATAACCAAGCCTATTAGAGAATCTGTTGAAATTGCTGAGGATATATCCAATCTGAATCTATCTCAAGAGATTGAAGAAAAAGACTTAAAAAGAAAAGATGAAATGGGACAAATGTATCAATCCTTTAATCTTATTATACAAAAATTGAGGGCATTTATGAAAGATATGGATGGATCTATTAGGATAAATCATGAGGTTAATGAACAAACCTTAGAAAAGGTTCATTACTTATTAGGACAAGCAGAGGATACTTCAGCTACAACAGAAGAATTATCTGCAGGAATGGAAGAAACATCTGCTACCACTATATCTATCAATGAATCATCACAGGAGATAGAAAGAGCATTATCAGATTTTGCTCAGAAAGTAGAAGAAGGTGCAAATACATCTAATGAAATAAGTGTGAAGGCAGATAAGCTAAGTCATCAATTCATTAATGCCAAGGATAAATCAATGGAGATATATTCTAATGCAAGAGAAGAAATAGAAAAGGCTATAGTTTCATCTAAAGAAGTAGAGAAAATAAATGTATTGTCAAATGCAATACTACAGATATCAGAGCAGACATCCCTTTTATCCTTAAATGCAGCTATAGAGGCAGCAAGGGCTGGAGAATCAGGAAGGGGATTTGCAGTAGTAGCAGATGAAATAAGAAAATTAGCTGAGAACTCTAATTCAACAGTAGGTGAGATACAAACTGTAACAGAAAGTATAACAAAATCAGTAGGAGAGTTGATAGAAAGGATATCCCTTGTAATGGATTTCTTAGAAAAAGATGTAACTAAGGATTATGAGTTAATGGTAGATGCAGTAAGTCAATATAGGGAAGATGGATCTCACTTAAATAATATAATCTCAGATCTTAGTGCAACAGCAGAAGAACTTGCAGCAACTGTAAATGAAATATCTATAGCTATTAAGGAAGTCTCTATTACTGTAGAAGAGTCAACTGTAGCCACTACAAATATTGCTGAGAAGAATATGAATATTGTAGAGGCAATAAATGATATAAGTGGAATAATTGAGAAGAATAAAGATATATCTGATAAGTTAGAAGAAATAGTTTCTCAGGTTAAGTTTTAATAGGGAGGAGCTAGGTAGTTTTACCTAGCTCCTTAACTTATCTTATTTTTTTCTTCTTATAAATTGACCTATAGCTAACAATAGACCACCAAATCCATAAAAAATATACTCTGATGTTGTTCCTGTTGCAGGTAGAGATGGTGCTGCTAATGGAACTGATTCTACAATTTCTATTTCCTCTTCAGGAAGGATTTCTTCTGATTCTATTTTTATTTCAGGTGCAGCTTCAGGAATTTCTTCTTCAATAATTACTTCTTCTTCAGGTGTTTTAGGTATAGCTTCAGGAATTTCCTCTTCTATAGTTTCCTCTTCATCTGGCGGGGGAGTATCATCATCTTCATCCGGTGGTGGATTATCGTCATCGTCGTCATCTTCTTCTGGATAATCTGCTATATTTGTAATATTCACTTTGAGTAGCCTATCTTCATTAGTAGTTTCTCTATTCAATACTAATGAAAGTCCAGAATTACTCATTCCTTTAATATATCCAGCTCTATCTAATTCATATAGTTTATAGAAACCTTCCCCCAGATCAGAGAAGAAGACAATTCCCGTTGATCCAGTTGTCTGCTCGGATATGAACTCTTCTATAGATTCATTTGTCTTGTAAAGTCTGAAGGCAAATCCACTTAAACCTGGTGTAGCATTTCTTGTATCTACTACATTTTTAATTACTTCTATTGTTCCTTTCCATTTTGGAGGAGTTTCATTATCCTTTTGGTTAGTAAAATCTACATTAGCTTCTACATCTTCTAATATAGAAACTTCTAAATTATTATCTGATGTTAAAGTGTATCCATTAGGGATATCAATTTCTTTAATCATATATTCACCAGGATTCAAGCCATCCACTGTTACCGAGCTGTTACCTACTATTGTAACAGTATCTAATAATGTCCATGCTTCTGATTCATTAAGGATATATATCTCAAATTCAAACTCAGTTCCATCTTCTATAATATTATCTTCAGGATCTATAACAAGTTTTTTAATAGTTATTTTACCTTTTGGATCTGATTCATCAGGAATTTTTCTGTTTTCTACTTCAATTTCAGCTATATAATCCTCATCGGCATCATCGGGAAGAATTATTGTTTTTCCATTGCCGATACTACTTAAATATCCATCTGGAATATCCTCTGTTAAGGTGTATTGACCTTCTTCTAATTCTGTAAACTCAATGATTCCTTCATCATCAGTTTCTTTGGTTTTTTCATATCCGTTTGGTCCTATAAGGGTGAAACTTATACCTTCTGGTGATTGAATATTATTTGGATCTGTAACTGTCTTGATTACCTTAACTTTGCCTATCCATGGTTCTTCTGGTATGTCTATAATAATGTTAAAAGAGTAATGGGATATTTCTGGTATATTACCTCCATTATTATCTGGGGATCTAAAACCAGATCTGCTGCTGCCTAAATTTTCATATAGTCTATAACCATTTCCACCCTTCACTGCTAAAGCATCAATCGATACATTGTTAGCCTCAAAGCTTAAATACTTTCCATCATCTGATAAAGTGAATTCTATCCAATATATGGAGTTAGTGTCATGGATTTTATTTCCATCCTTATCAAAATAGATTATTGTACTTTCTGGTGGATCAATTTTGAAATCAAAACCTGAGTCATTTCCTGGGTAGTCAGTTCCAGAATCAGCAAAGCTGATATTTGGTATTATTGATACTGCTAAACTTAGTACCAGTAAGAAAACGATGAACAATTTACTGTATTTCTTCATTTTTTTCACTCCTTTCATAAATATGGAAATATAATTATTATAGCTATAGTATGCTGAATCCCCTTCTATGCTATAAAATTGAAACAAAAACTATTATTATAGTAATATTTCTATAGCTGTCCAAAAATGCAGAAAGCTGCTATGTTTTACTAACATAGCAGCTGAACAATCATTACCATATGGTATTAGACTTCAAGCTTTGCGTCCCCACCTTTCGGTGGGTTTGCCTTTATTATGTTCAATTATATAATTTTATTTATATATATTATACCAACAACTATTAAGTTAAAACATAAAGTTGTTAAAAAAGAATTATTTTTGATATTTTGGATAAAATTTCAAAAACAAGGAGGATTTACGAAAAGTATGTAGAATAAGTTATATATAAAGTGTAATGGGTATGATTACACTAAGTAAAATTTAAGGGGGTTTATGTATGAAGTTTAGAAACAAAAGAATCGTTAGCTTGTTTTTATCATTAGCCCTAGTATTAGGTATAATGATGGGAGCAGCACCAGCAGCATTTGCTGAAGAAATAGCAAAGGTAACTGTGGACATTGTTTCCTTTAACGATTTTCATGGTAATGTAAAGGATTTAGGTAAAGATATTGGTATGGCCAAAATGATAGGTTACTCCAAAAAACTTTTAGAGCAAAATCCTAATACAGTATTTGTATCTGCTGGGGATCTCTATCAAGGTACAGCTATATCAAATCTTACTTATGGTGCTCCTGTATCTGCTATGATGAAGGCTATGGGAGTAGTTGCTTCAGCAGTAGGTAACCATGAGCTTGATTGGGGAGCAGAACATATGAAGGGTTGGGCAGAAGACGGAGGCTTTGATTTTTTAGCTACTAATATTGTAGATAAAAAAACTGGTAAGCCAGTAGAGTGGGCAAAACCTTATAAAATTGTGGAAAAAGGTAATATCAAAATAGCATTCTTAGGGTTAGCTCACCCAGATACAAGCACTCTTACAAAAGCTGAGCATGTAGAAGGATTAGAATTTACTGACCCAGTAGAAGCAGCAAAGACTTGGGTTAAATATTTACAAGAAGGTAAGGCGGAAGAAGGTACACCAGACGTTATAATAGCTCTTACACATCTTGACTCTGCACAAGATAAAGAAACTAAAGAAATTACAGGAAATGCAACAAAACTTGCCGATATAGAAGGAATAGATGGAATAATTTCTGGTCATAGCCATCTAACTGTAGCAGGTAAGGTAAAAGATGTTCCAGTGGTACAAGGATATAAAAATGGTCGTGGACTTGCAATACTATCTATAGAATTAGATAAAGATAATAAAGTAGTAGGCATAGAGCCGAAATATGACGACTTAGCTAGTAAGGCTGCTGATATTGTAGCAGACCCAGAAGGACAAAAGTTATTTGAAAAATTTGAATTAGAAGCTGGACCAATATTAGGTGAAGTAATTGGTGAAGCAGCAGAAGCTTTCACACATAATAGTAAAGAAGATAATGTTACTTTATTAGGAAGATGGTCATCAGAAGTTATGAAGGAAAAAGCTGGAGTTCAAGTAGCTATCCAAAATGGTGGAGGACTTAGAAGAACTCTAGAAAAAGGTGCTATCACAATGGGAGATATGTATGAAATTATGCCATTTGATAATGAATTAGTAACTTTAGAAATGACAGGGGCAGATTTAAAGAAAGCTATAGATCATGGTATATATAATCCAGAAGTAGGAAACGGACAATTTGCAGGTCTTATAGTAGAATTTGATAAAAATGCAGAATTCGAAAATAGAATTACAAAGATTAGTCTTGAAGATGGTACACCTATTGATATGGAAGCATATTACACAGTAGTTACAAATGACTTCCTTATAACAGGTGGAGATAAATATGATTTCTCAAAGGCTAAGAATATAGTAAATACTTATATACCGATTAGAGATGTATTAGTAGAAGCTATAAAAGAAGCTAAAGTAATTACACCAGTAGAAGTAGACTATTTAGCAGAAGTAGCAGCAGAAGCTCCAGTAGTAGAAGAGCCAGCTCCTACTCCAGAAGTGCCAGCAGTGGAGACACCAGCTCCTGCACCAGTACCAACTCCAGAGCCAGCACCACAGCCAGAAGTAAAACCAGTTTTAGCTCCACAAAAATATGTAGTAAAAGCTGGAGATGTTTTATGGAAAATAGCTAAACAATTTAATACTACTTGGGAAAAGTTAGCAGAATACAATAATTTAAAAAATCCACACCTAATCTTCCCAAATCAAGTAATATTAGTTCCTTAAAAAATAGTTTATAAAGATAATAAGTAACAAAAACGGTGCCAGGCACCGTTTTTGTTACTTATTTTAAATTTTATTAATAAAAATAGAGGATTTTAGAAATTTTTGTTGAATATATAATATAATATTATTGTAGGAGGGAGTATTGTGGGGAGAAAGCCGAGGATAGAATATTACGGTGCAATATATCATATTATTCATAGAGGAAATAATAAGGCTTTTATTTTTGAGGAAAATGAAGATAAAATAGAACTATTGAAGATTATAGGTGAAATAAAAGAGATATTTGATTTTTACTTATTAGCTTATACTATAATGGACAATCACTATCATTTTGTCATAAAAACCCACAACATTTCTATAAGTCGGATAATGCATAGAATAAATACTAGATATGCTAAATATTATAATAAGAAAAAAGGAAGAACGGGCTCTCCATTTGAAGGGAGATATAGGAGCATTTTAGTTCAAAATGAGTCATATCTTATAAGATTAATAAGATATATACATAATAACCCAGTATATGCTAGTATCTGTAACTCCATGACTAAGTATAAATGGAGTTCAGATGTGTTTTATAGAATGAATGTAGGTAATTTAATAAATATTGAAGAATTATTAGAGATGTTTTCAGTAGATAGGCTGCAAGCCATAAAAAAGTATGAGGAATTGATGGATGAACCTCCAGAGGATTATAAAATACTAAAAGAAGAATTTGAACAGGCAGAATTTATAGGTAATGGAGAATTTAAGGAAGCATTAAATAAAGAGAATAAGTTCCAAAAAACAATTTCTCTTGATGACATATTAAAATCAGTTTGTAAAATAGGGTCAGATTACGAATTAATTAAGGAGGGTTCCAGAAAAAGATATTTGGTGAAATATAAGCAGGAGTATGCTTATGAGGCATTACGACATGGATATACGACAGATGAAATAAGTAAAAATATAAATATTACAGGTGGGGCAATAAGAAAGATATTGTTTGGAACTAAATAAGGAGGGATATTTAATGTATTTGAGCTGTTATGATGAAGTGAAAAAGATAACGGAAGATCTTATCAGAGTGCCTAGTATAGTTAAAACTTCTGGTGAAAAAGAGTGTGCAAAAAAGATAATGGAATTTTATGACGAGTTATCATATTTTAAAGATAATCCAGAGTATCTACTTATGCAGCAAACAGAAAATGATGAGATTGAAAGATATAATGTAATAGCAATGGTAAGAGGAACAAAGGGAGAATCTAGAAGGACTCTATTACTTATGGGACATTTTGATACAGTAGGTGTAGATGATTTTGGCTCAATAAAGGAGCATGCATTTAACCCGGATATATTGCCAGAACTATTGAAAAAGCTGAATCTAGGTGATGATGTAAACAAGGATATAGATTCTGGTGAGTATATGTTTGGCAGAGGTGGATTAGATATGAAAGCTGGGGTAGCTTCTCATATGTATCTAATCAAATATTTTTCTGAACATCCAGAAGAATTGGATGGAAATATTATAGCCATGGCGGAGTGTGATGAGGAAGATAACTCTCATGGTGCAATATCATGCCTGAAGATATTGAAGGAATGGAAGGAAAAATATAATCTAGAATATATATCAGCTATAAATGCGGATTATTCTACGCCATACCATGAAAAAGATGAAAATAGATATGTATATTACGGGACCATAGGTAAAATGTTACCATCCTTTTATGTTACGGGAAAAGAAACTCATGTAGGACAAGCATTTGGAGGTCTAGATCCTAATTTAATAGTAGCTGAGATAACTAGATTAATGGATTTAAACCCAGATTTATGTGATGAAGCAGGGGGAGAAGTTACTATTCCTCCTATATCATTGAAACAGTCTGACTTCAAAGATATCTATACGGTTCAAACAGCAATTTCTGCTTATTCATATTATAATTTCTTTGTACACAGAATGAGTCCTGAAGACGTAATGAACAAGGTTAAGGGAAAGGCTGTAGAAGCTTTTGATAATGTTATTGAGTATTTAAACCATTCATACAAGAGATTCTGTGAAATAGGAGGGCATGTATATACAGAGCTGCCTTGGGAGACTAGAGTATATACTTGGGATGAGTTTTATAATGAATTAGCTACTATACATGGAGATAGATTTAAAATATATATTCATAATTTTGCTAAGGAATTAAATGAAAAAAATCCAGCTATGGATTTAAGAAAATTCAGCGTAACAGTAGTAGAGGAAGCTTGGAAATGGGCAGTAGATAAATCTCCTGCAATAATAATTTATTTCTCATCAACATTTTGTGCTAGAATAGAGATGCTGGGAGAAAGCCTAAGGGAAAAGGCTCTAATGTCTTCTGTAGAAGAATCTATAAAATTTGTACAAGACTACTCTGATAAACCTATAGTAACAAAAATGTTCTATCCATTTATTTCAGATATGAGTTTTATGGGGATGAGTGATAGTAGAGAAAGTCTCAAGGTGCTGGAAAACAATATGCCTGCTTGGGGATCTAAATACAATCATCCTATAGATGAAATATTGGAGGTAGATGTGCCAGTAGTTAATATTGGGACCTATGGAAAAGATGGACATAAAATAACAGAAAGACTTCATATGAGATATACTTTTGAAAATATGACTAATATAACTTATAATACAATTAAGAGATTATTAGATTAAAGAGAGGTGCGTCATGGGCATACTACTTAGCAGATTAATGAAGATGCCTTGTTTTAAGAATGCAAAATTAGTGGCAGGAACAGTCGAGAATAAGAATACTTATGTAGAAGGTATTACAATAATAGAGAGGCCAGATATAGCTAACTGGATTAAAGGTGGAGAACTTCTCTTATCTAGCTTTTACTCAATTGACAAAAATATCGAGGCACAAAAAATCTTAGTGACAGAATTGGCAGAAAAAAAAGCCGCTGCATTAATAATAAAAACCTCTAGATTTTTAACTACTATACCTGATGAAATAATAGATTTAGGAAATCAACTAGATTTTCCAATCATTGAAATATCAGGAGATACAAAATATATTGATATTACTTACCCAGTCATGGGAGAAATATTTAATGATCAGGTCAATAGATTAAATTATTATAAGGATTGCCACGAAAAATTTACCAAGCTATCACTTAAAATGAAGGGGATATCAGCTGTTGCAGAAACCCTTGGAGATTTAGTTGAAAATCCAGTAATAATATTAAACAATGAATTAACTCCAATAGCTTGGAATGATCCTAAATATAAAGATATAGATATAATTGATGATAATATTAAGGGCTTAGTAGAAAAGGATTATCCGGTTTATGGATTAAAGATGAAAATACCAAATACAAATGATACTATATATACTATGATAATAGAGCCGATTCAAGTGTTAAATGAAATAAGAGGATATTTAGGTGTACTTGAGAAAAACAGAATAATGGAGGAATTAGACTTTATTGCCTTAGAGAGTGCTGCAACTACATTGAAATTGGAGATGTTAAAAGATGTAGCAGTCACAGAAGTTGAGCTAAAATATAAAGGTGATTTAATGGATGATTTGATAAATGAAAGAATAGATTCTATACAAAGCATCTATGATAGAGGCAATTTATTTGGCTGGAATTTAAAAAGATCATTTATAGTCACTCTCTTAAATATTAGTCAATATGAAAAATATATTAATAATAAGAAAAACTTAACTGAAGGATTACATCTATTGATGGATAAAATAAAAAAACGTATAGATAGAGTATCTTATTATTATACTACAGATTATATCTCTATAAATAAAGGTGATTATATAATAATGTTGTGGCCTATAGAAAAAGGAGCTAATTTAAGAAGTTCATATAATGCAATTAAAGAATTTGGACAGGAACTCAAAAGAGTAATCTCAGATGAAATAGGAAATATTGAGGTATCCATAGGAATTGGTGGATTAGCAGAAAATCCTTTAGAAATAGGTAAGTCTTATTCTGAGGCTAAGGATGCAGTAAATTTTGGATATAGGATATTTGGAAAGGATTTCATCACTACCTTTGAAGAATTAGGAATATATAAGCTTTTATGCAGATATGAAAATAGGGATGATTTGAAGAAATTTGTTCATCCATCTTTATGGATACTTAAAGAGTATGATAAAGATAAGAATAATGAACTTATAGATACTTTGGAAAAGTATTTACACTGCAATCTAAATGCAGTAAAAACTGCTGAAGAATTATTTGTTCATTATAAAACGGTATTATATAGACTAAATAGAATAAAGGAATTAACTAATTTAGATATAGAGAACAGGGCAAATATGCTTGAAATCGAAGTAGGACTCAAGATTCTTCGTATAATAAACTAAGGTAGCTTCCACATTGTGGAAGCTACTTTAGTTTATGCTGTTAATATCTAGTTATATTATATTTCAGGATCTCTGTTACAGTCTTTAGAGTAAACATATGAAAAAGGTTCATATCCTATAGCGTAAGTAGCTTGTTGTACATAAGGTCCCATCCATATGAAATCACCTTTTTTCACTGATACCCAATTATTATCTAAGTTATACATACCTTCACCAGACAGTAAATATGCTCCATGTTCTTGAACGTGAGTTTCAATGAATGGATGAGAGCCACCAGGCTGGAAGGTTAAAATATGGAAATTCATATCAAAGGATAAATCTGTTGGTAGTAAGTCTATTAAAGTTACGTCTTCCATATCATCATAAAATATTGCTTCTAGGTTTTTAACATTATTGCTTACAACCCATGGTTCTTTTATACCATCGGCAGGAATATATCTTTGCTTATAAAGTACAAATTTTGTACCTTCCTTTGAATTATTTTCAATAATCATGGTGAGACTTGGCGGTGTATATACATATCCGCCTTCAGTTAACTCATATTTAGTTCCATCAACGATAACATCTAGGCTTCCTTCTACTACATATACGAAAGTTTCAATACCATCCCCTCCGAAGCCCTTAGTATTTCTTCCTCCAGCTTCCATATTAATTAGATATTGAACAAAACTAGCACCTAGTTTTGGAGATGCAACCACACTAATTCTACACTTTTCAAAATGTGGAATAATATTATTAACAAGTCCTTCTGGTGTAATAAGAGCATAGCTACCATGTCTTATAATTGATCTACTACTTAATAAATCATTACGATAACCCATAATTAATTCTCCTTTCAATCAATTTACATTAATTATATCATATATATATTATGAAATTTATTGGGGCAAAAACCTTTATCCATTGTTGATAAAAATAATACAGCTTTTTATCCTTGATGGACTGTGATAAAGATGTAGAATAGAGATGTGTCGTAAAGTTAGATAAATAACAAACATTGGGAGGCGATATTATGAAGAAGCTAAATATGACAAACAAGATTATGATTGCAATGATTCTTGGAATGGCAGCGGGGCTAATCATAGGTCCAGCTATTGGTCCAATAAAAGTAGTCGGAGATATTTTTCTTCGTTTAATTCAAATGTCAGTGGTGGTTCTAATAATGGGTGCAGTTATTGAAGCAGTGGGAAGCTTAGACCCTAAAGAACTTGGGAAATTAGGAGGCAAAATATTTGCTTGGTTTATGGGGCTAACTGCATTGGCAGCAGCTCTCGGCATAGGACTCGGATACATAGTTAAACCAGGGGCAGGACTGAATATGGATATGGGAACTACAACTATAACTGCCTCTCAGCAAACATTATCTGAAATGATAGTAGGTTTCTTCCCTACTAATATTATCGATGCTATGGCTAAGGCAAATATGATACAAGCAATTATATTCTCGATTTTATTTGGTTTATCATTAAGTGTAATTGGAAAACAGGATAAGGATAATGTAGTTCTCAATTTTATTAGACATTTCAATGTGGCAATTTTAAATGTTGTTAAAATGGTAATGAACCTTGCACCGATTGGAATTTTTGCATTATTAGCATGGGTTACTGGATCTATAGGCGTTAAAGTAATTATTCCACTAGCTAAGTTTTTAGGTAGTATGGCTATAGGAACCGTTATTTATATGATATTCTTAATCCTCATTTCTGCTGCATATGCCAAGGTTAGCCCTATGAGGTTAGCTAAACATCTTTGGAAGATGACGGTTGTTGCTTTCACTACGACTTCTTCTGCTATTACTCTTCCAACTAAAATGGAAGATAGCGAGATTAAGCTTGGAGTAAGTAAGAGAATTTCTAGATTAGTTAATCCTCTGGGAATGGCCCTTAATAGTAATGGATTATCACTTTATCTATCATTAGCTTGTGTTACGTTAGCACAATTTTTTGGTATGGAAATGTCAATAGCTGAATTAGTTAAGATAGTAGTATTATCAACTTTAGCTTGTTTAGGAACAGTTGTAGTGCCAGGTGGTGGTTTGGTTGCTCTTGCAACAGTTCTACCGGCAATGGGATTGCCGCCAGAAAGTATTGCATTACTAGCTGGTATAGATTGGTTCTCAGGGATGTTTAGAACTGTATTAAACGTAGATTGTGATGCCTTAGTTGCCATGATAATAGCAGTTGACGAAAAAGAGCTTGATTATGATATATTTAATGGTAAAAAAGTAATTACCAGTTCTAATACACAATAGGTTTTTAGAGAACCCTGAGTAATAATCCATATGGGTTGTGATAAGGGGTTCTTTGTCATTGTTTATCCTTAATGGATAATTAATGCCATTTATATTTTCCAATATAAGAGAGCATTAAGATATATAATGATATTAGGTATGAAATATAAAATAAAATTAGAGAGGTGCAGAAATGATAAGAAGATCTAAGGATTATAATATAGAAGTAATCGATGGACTTAAAGGTGGAAAAGGTCATGTAACTGTAGTGAATTTCTTTGAGATGGAAGATTTTTTAGGTAAAGGAAGGCTCTATGGGAAATCAATTATAAAGCCAGGTAATTCTATTGGATATCATACTCATGAAGGAGATCAGGAAGCATATTTTATATTAAAAGGTAAGGCATTATATAATGAGAATGGTGTAGAAACAATACTTGAACCAGGAGATTTAGCTATCTGTAGAGATGGTGAATCCCACTCAATTGAATCAGCAGGAGAAGAAGATTTAGAATATATTATGTTAATTCTATACAATTAATTTATAAAATATTAGGAGGTATATAGTTATGGTACAAAAATTAGTAGCAATACCAGGTCCAACACCTGTAGTAAGAAGTATTCAAGATGAAATGGGTAGGGAAACAGTTGCTTTTGGTGACCCAAACTTTATAAAAGATTATAAAGAGTTGCTAAATGATATGATGGAATTATGGGATGCAACAGGTCAAGTTTTTGTAATAGCTGGTACAGGTACTATGTCAATGGAAATGTCAATAGCTAATACTATGAGATTTGGAGACAATATACTTATTGTATCTCATGGATTCTTTGGTAACAGATTTATTGAAATCTGTGAAAGAAGAGGTATTAATGTAGATGTGATTCAATCTGAATGGGGACAAATAGTACCAGTTTCAGACATTGAAAAGAAACTGTCACAAAAACATTACCATGCTATGACTGTAACTCATGTAGATACTTCAACAGGAGTTGCTGCTCCAGTAGCAGAAATCGGAGAGATGATGAAGAAGTTCCCAGAAACTTTATATATTGTAGATGGAGTTTGTGCTACAGCAGGAGAGCCAGAGAAATTAAATTCTATGAATATAGATGTTCTTTTAACAGGGTCACAGAAAGCATTTGGAGTATGCCCAGGATTAGCTATACTTTGGGCAAGTGAAAAAGCATTAGCTAGAAGAAAATCATTTGGCATGATTCCAGATTATTATATTGACTTTGAAAAGTGGATACCAATAATGGAGGATCCTTCAAAATACTTTGCTACACCAGCAGTAAACCTTATTTGGGCTTTAAAGGAATCTGTAAATATAATTAAAAAAGAAGGTATTGAAAATAGATACCAAAGACATATTAAGTATGCAAAGGCTACACAAGCAGCTCTTGAAGCTCTGGGATTTACTATTCTTGCAGATAAAGAACATAGAGCAGTTACTTTATCAAATGTGTTGTATATGGATGGGATAAATGATGTAGAGTTCAGAAAGATATTGGCAGAAGAAGGTGCTGTAGTAGCAGGAGGACTTGCAGCTTATGCAGGTAAAATGTTCAGATTTGGACATATGGGTAATATAGATGAACACTATCTAGTGTCAGTTATGGGAGCTATTGAAAGAACTTTAATAAGATGTGGGATTGAAATCGAAGTTGGTAAAGGCGTAGGTACTTTATTAGGGAATTTAAGATAAAAGGTTGGAGTTTGGAGTATCGTCTTATGGTGGTAAGCCATAGGACGATATTCTTTTAATGTTTTATATAATTTTGATAAGTTTCAGTAATTCTTTTATCCACAATAGATAATGAATTAGTTTAGTAAAGGTAATATATTAGTAATAGAGTATTAAGATAGATTTTTCACAAATTTTTTACGAAAGGAAGTGTCAAAAATGGATACTATAAAGCCGTTAGATCTGGAGAATGAAACTACTGATTTTATTGAATGGCTAAGTAAAATGGGACAGAGTTCAGAGGGCGGTATCACTAGATTATTATATACAGATGTTTGGAAACAAACTCAGGAAGCACTGAAACAACTATTAAAAGGAAAAGGATTTATAGCTTACTCTGATGAAGTAGGTAATCTTTTCGCCAGACTAGAAGGAAGTACTTTTAAGGATGAAACCATATTGACAGGTTCTCATATAGATACAGTAGTAAATGGAGGAAAACTAGATGGTCAGTTAGGTATAATAGGTGGAATTGTTGCGATGGAATATCTAAGAGATACCTACGGGCAACCAATCAGAAATATAGAAGTAGTAGCTATGGCAGAAGAGGAAGGAAGTCGGTTTCCATTTACATTTTGGGGCTCAAAAAATATAATAGGTTCAGTTAATAGAGAAACAGTAGCTGAGTTAAAAGACGAAGATGGAGTAGGATTCATCGAGGCTATGCATAATGCAGGCTTTGACTTTAAAAACAGTAAAATTAGAGAAGATTTAAAAGCTTTTATCGAGCTTCATATAGAGCAAGGCGGAGTACTTGAAATAGAAAAAAAATCAATAGGAATAGTAGAGCATATAGTGGGACAAAAAAGATATATGATAGAAGTTGAAGGTGAGGCTAATCACGCAGGCACAACTCCTATGGGATATAGAAGAGATGCAATGAATGGAACAAGCAGAATGATTTCAGAAATAATGGACCTTGCTGTAAATTATGGAGATCCATTAGTGGCTACTGTAGGTAAAGTAGAAGTAGTACCAAATACTACAAATGTTGTACCGGGCAAGGTAATATTTTCACTAGATGTAAGACATACAAACAAAGATGTAATGATTAAGTTTACAGATGAAGTAATAGAAAAACTTAAAGATATCGCTGTAAAGTTGGATTTGAAAATTAGTATAAATAACTATATGGATGGAGAACCAGTGGCTATGGATTCTAATCTTGTTAATACTATAAAAGAGCAATGTGAAGCAAAGGCTATAAATTATAAGCTAATGCATAGCGGAGCAGGTCATGATTCTCAAATATTTGCAGAGCATATACCAACAGCATTAATATTTGTACCAAGCCATAAAGGTATTAGCCATAATCCAGCTGAATTTACAGAAGCAAAGGATTTGGTAGAAGGTATTAAAGTTTTAATAGAAACTTTATATAATTTAGCATATAAATAATAATATTAAATAAAATTATACTAAAATAACTTTCTTTTTAGTCCTAGAGTTAAAAGGAAAGTTATTTTCTTTTAGAGTGAAGTATTAAGACTTTATCTAATTTTTGATAAAGATTGGCTTTAAATTAATGGGATAAATCGATAAAATTTTTTTATCCATATAGGATAAACCCTAACTTTGTTAAAAATAATATAATGTTATTAAGTCATAAATATATATTTAATAATTATCTAATACTCTAAGAAAGAGGGGAGAGAATGTTTGATTTAATTGTAAAAAATAGTCAAGTGGTTACATCACAAAGAATTTATAAGGCTGATATTTGTGTGAAAGATGGAAAAATAGCAGCAATAGTAGCACCAGAATCTGATATAGAAGCTAAAAAGGTTATCGATGCAGATAGTAAATACGTATTCCCAGGAGCCATAGATACCCATGCTCATCTAAATGATCCTGGATATACATGGAGAGAAGATTATGCCCATGGTACAGCGGCAGCAGCTGTTGGTGGAATAACTACTGTTATAGATATGCCTTTACAGAATGAACCAGCATTAACTAATGGCAAGATTTTTGACGATAAATACAATACTGTTTCGCCAAATGCTTATGTAGATTATTGCTTTTGGGGAGGTCTAGTAGACTATAATTTAAATTCCTTAGTTGAGCTAGATAGAAGAGGATGTGTGGCATTTAAATCCTTTATTGGACCAGTATCTCCAGATTATGTTTCACTTACTATGGGACAAGTGAGAGAGGCTCTTGAAATATTAAAAACTGCTGATGCAAGGGCAGGATTCCATTGCGAAGACTATTCAATTATTAAATGGGAAGAAGGAAGAGCGAAGAGAAAAGAGAAACAAACATGGGAAGACTTCCTAGACTCTCGTCCTCTAATAGCTGAAGTGATGGCTACTAAAAATATTATTGATTTAGCAAAGGAAGTAGGGGCAAAGGTTCATATTTGTCATGTAAGTCATCCAGCAGTTGCAGAGGTTATTCAAGAAGCACAGCAAGAAGGTATAGATGTTACAGGGGAGACTTGCAGCCATTATTTAACTTTTAATAGAGATGATGTTGTGAAGAATGGTAGCTTGTTTAAATGTGCTCCACCATTAAGAGAGGCAGAGGCTGTTGAAAAGATGTGGGAATATGTAGATAATGGAACTTTAAGCTGTGTTAGTTCAGATCATTCTCCTTGTGCCCTTGAAGAAAAAGATGAAGATACTCATGGAATATTTGGTGCATGGGGTGGAATCAGTGGTATTCAAAATGTAATGCAAGTTACATTTAGCGAAGGAGTTGTTAAGAGAGGATATTCTCCAACCATATTAGCACGTACATTAAGTGAAGGACCGGCTAAGGCTTTTAGATTATATGGAAGAAAAGGTGCAATTGAAGTAGGCTTTGATGCAGATCTAGTAATTCTAGATCCAGAAAAGGAATGGGAGATTACACCAGAGTCTCTACAATATGTTAACAAAATCTCAGCATTTGTAGGATTAAAAGGAAAAGGGTTACCAGTTTGCACTATTTTAAGAGGAGAAGTTGTAGCAGAAGAAAATAATGTAGTTGGTAAAAAAGGTTATGGTCAATTAGTGAAAAAAGAAAATTAGGATGGAGGAAATAGGATGACTACAATGGAGAATAAAATGACCGAGATAGATCAAGTATATATTGACAGAGCTAAGCCAGAACTATTACCTACGAAAGAAAGAATAATGGATAATCTTTCTTATCTAGCAGCTTTCTTAGGAGGATGTGTTTCCATAGGAACTTTTTCCATGGGAGCTAGTTTGATTGGAGTTTTAAATTTAACTCAAGCAATTCTTGCTATGGCAATTGGATGTTCTGTTATAGCTATAGCACTTGTATTATCAGGGTCTGCAGGGCATAAATATGGGATACCTTTTACTGTTCAAGCTAGGAGTTCTTTTGGTTTCCGTGGAGTTAAAATACCAGGTTTCCTTAGAGGAATACCTGCAATTGTTTGGTTTGGATTTCAATCTTGGGTAGGTGCTGGAGCTATAAATGTAAGCTTAAAAACCTTAACAGGATTTGATAATTTGCCGATAGTATTTGTTCTTTTCACTGCATTACAAGTTATTCTAGCAATCAACGGATTTCACGGAATTAAATGGTTGGAAAATATATCTGTAGTCTTTATATTAGGAATTCTTGGTTATATGTTTTATACTGTATATACAAAATATGGAGTGGAGGTAGCGGCTACTATAACTAATATTAAAGGTACATGGGGACTGCCATTCTGGGGTGGAACTACTGCATTTTTAGGAATTTATTCAACAATGATTTTAAATGGGTCTGACTATTCCAGAGAGTTAAAAAGAGAAACTAAGCCAGCTATGACAGGAAGTCTTTATTGGTTATCTATTCTTCCAGCTACATTATTTATGGGATTAATTGGACTTATGGTTTCTGGAGCTACAGGTAATAATGATCCAGTGGCTGTATTTTCAACTGCTATGGATAATCAGTTTCTAACAATTATGACACTTATGTTTGTTGCATTTGCACAAGTTACAACAAATGTACTAAATAATATAGTTCCTCCTGTTTATGTACTTATGGATACATTCCATTTATCTTATAAGAAATCTGCAATTTTAGTTGGGATTTTGTCTATATGTACATTCCCATGGTTGTTAGTAAGACCAGAATCTGCAGGTGGATTGTCATTATTCGTTCAAATATATTCAGCATTCTTAGGACCTATATTTGCAGTACTTGTAGTAGATTACTTCATCATTAGAAAGAAAAAATTAAACTTGAACGATTATTATAATGCAGATGGAGCTTTTAAAGGAATCAACTGGGCTGGAGTTATAGCAATAATCGCTGGTTCAATAGTATCCTTATTCTTTGTTCAAATATCATGGTATGCAAGTTTATTACCAACAGGGCTATTATATTATTTCCTAATGAAAAATATGAAGAAAGCTGCTCCATTTAGAAAAGGAACTATTTTCGAATAAATGTAATTGTTATAGATGAAATCATTCAGCTTTGATTTTTCAGAGTTGCTTACTTTTTCGAAGATATCTAATTAACACTTAACAAAACCATAAAAGCTTCATCTTAAGTAATCTACTTAGGATGGGGCTTTTTATATAAGTTATTATCCACTTAGGATATAAGAGATATGATTTCTTTATCAACATTTGATAGGTAATTTAGCTGCATTTTATAGAATAATGGAAATAAGGGTAAAGATAAGGCTATTTCTTTATTTAATATGTGTATATGAGGAGAAGTTGTAGATAAATTAGTGGATAGATTAAAGACAGGTGATGAATTATCCACAGAAATCTTTAATTTGGAAGATGCTAAAATTTTTGATTCTACGATTTCAGTTTATTAATGGAAGAAAAACTTAGCAAAATAGCTAAGGAAACTTGTGTAAGCTTTATTATGGAGGCTAAACATGCTGTATTAAGCTCAGCAATGGGACTAATAAAAATGGGATATAAAAGTGGTACATTCAGAGAGATATTGTTAGGAGATGTTTCTAAATATTAAGGGAGGAATCTATATGTATAAAGAGTTGGTAATACCACAAAGAACTATAATGACACCTGGTCCTGCAGAAGCAGAACCAAGAGTGTTAAGGATTATGAGTGCACCAATATTAGGTCAATATGATCCTAATTTCTTACAAATAATGGATGAAACAATGGAATTAACTAGATATATATTCCAAACTGAAAATCATCAAGCTTTTCCAGTAGATGGAACTGCTAGGGCAGGAATAGAGGCTGTAATTTCAAGTATAATAGAGCCTAATGATAAGGTTTATATCCCCATATTCGGTAGATTTGGTCATCTTATGACAGAGCTATCTAGAAGAGCTGGAGGAGACGTATATACGACAGAAATCCAATGGGGTAAAACCTATGAGTTTGAAGATTTGAAAAATGAAATAATAAAAGTAAATCCTAAGGTAGTAGCAGTAGTTCATGGAGAAACCTCAACAGGCCGTATGCAGCCCTTAGAAGAGCTAGGTAAATTTTGTCGTGAAAATGACATTCTGTTAGTAGTCGATGCAGTAGCTACTTTGACAGGTACAGAATTTAAGACTGATGACTGGAATATAGACGCTGTCATTACTGGAACACAAAAGTGCTTATCAGTACCTACAGGGATGGCACCTTTAACATATAATAAAAGAGTAGAAAAGATATTAAGTGAAAGGAAAAAAGTTGAGCAAGGATTACAGATAGATTCTTATAATGACAGGATGATAAGTTCAAATTACCTAGATTTAAGCCAAATACAAGAATATTGGAGTCCAACTAGACTAAATCATCATACAGAGTCAACTTCTATGCTATATGCCTTAAGGGAAGGACTTAGAATAATCAAAGAGGAAGGACTTGAGGCTAGAATTGCCCGTCATGCATTAAATGAGAAAGCACTGGTAGCAGGTATAGAAGCTATGGGACTTCATATATTTGGTGATAAGGTAAATAAATTGCCGACAGTAACATGCGTATATGTACCAGAAGGAATCAAAGAGGATGAAATTCGTGAGAGAATGATAGAAGATTTTGGGGTGGAGATAGCAGCAGCCTTTGGCTCTTTATCAGGTAAGATATGGAGGATAGGTTCCATGGGATATAGCAGTCGTAAGGAAAATATACTAAAAGTACTTTCTGCTTTGGAAACTTCTTTAATTAGAAATGGGGCTATTGTAAATAGAGGAGAAGCCTTACAAGCAGCTTTAGATGTATATGAGGAGAAAAGATAGAATTAAGAAAAAATAAGTATCATTTATGGTGCCTGGCACCATAAATGATACTTATTTTTTCTCGAGGCTTTCTCAGTATTAAACAGTAAAAAACTTGATTATTTTATTGTCAAAAATTCCCTTTGCACTAATGGGATAAATTGGAAGAATTCTTTTATCTATAAAGGATAAACAAAAGATTGTTAAAAATAATATAATGTTCATAAGTAAAATAAAAAAGGAGGAAATAGGATCTCATAAGCTGTGCGTAAAATTTTATATGCTTTTGTTGAAGTTAATATTAATTGGGGGGTTGGACAATGAGTACATTAGATAATGCTATTGTAGATGGTATTGGGCATGACGGACAGGATGAATCCTTATATCCTGTAAAGGAACGTATTTTAGATAACTGGTCTTATTTGTTTGCATGGTTAGGTGGTTGTGTATCAATAGGTACATTTACCTTAGGCTCAAGTATGACTCATGAACTTAACATTGTTCAAGCATTAGTAGCCATGTTTATAGGAGCAACAGTTGTGGCAGTTGGATTAGTGTTTAATGGTAAATTTAGTCACAAATATGGTGTTCCTTATACTATTCAACTTAGATCTGCCTTTGGTATAAAAGGCTCTAAGCTTCCAGGCTTTATAAGAGGGGTTCCAGCTATAATATGGTTTGGCTTCCAATCATGGGTAGGAGCATCAGCTATTAATATGGTATCATATTCATTATTCGGGTATCAAAACCAAGTGTTATTTTTTATACTTTTTCAATTAATACAAATTGCTTTAGCAACTACAGGATTTAAGGGAATCAAATGGCTAGAAAACATAGGTTCAATATTTATTCTCTTAACGCTTACTTATATGTTCTTTAGTGTAATAAATAAATACGGTGCAGTAATATCTTCAGAAATTGTAGATTTCAAAGGGTCCTGGGGTTTACCTTTCTGGGGAGGAGTTACAGCGTTTACAGGAGTTAACTGTACAGTACTTTTAAATGTAGGAGATTATGTAAGAAACTACAAGCAAGGAACAAAACCTGCAATTACAGGATTAATATATTGGGCAGCTATATTACCAATAACTATATTCATGGGTATGATAGGACTTATAGTATCAACTGCTACTGGAATGGCTAATCCAATAGATGTATTCTCGTCAGCAGTAGACAATCAATTCTTAGTAATTGTAACGATGATATTCATAGCAGCAGCACAGATTACTACTAATGTTTTGAACAATATATTACCTCCTTCATATGTATTGATGGATACATTTAAACTTTCCTTCAAAAAATCTGCTATAATTGTTGGATTACTTTCATTTGCTACATTTCCATGGAAGTTAATTAGTCCAGAGTCAGCAGCAGGACTTAATCTATTTGTACAAGCGTACTCAGCATTTTTAGGACCAATATTTGCAGTACTTATAGTTGATTACTTCTTTATTAAAAAAGAAAAAATTAATTTGGCAGATTTATATAATGAAGAAGGACCTTTTAAAGGAATAAATTGGGCAGCAATTATTGCTATTGCAGTAGGTGCAATTGTAGCTCTATTAGAAGTAAGATTATCATGGTATGCAAGTCTGCCACCTACAGCATTAACATATTATATTTTAATGAAAAAAATGCCATCAGCAAAAACCTACTGGTAAAAATCTAGAAATCTAAGGTTATATAGGAGGAGAATATTATGAGTAAATATGATTTAATCATTCGTAATGGTATAGTAGTAACAGATGAATCAGTGGAAAAACTAGATATTGCTGTAGCTGATGGGGTAGTAGTAGAATTGAAGCCTGAAATAACTGGTATTGCCATAGAGGAAATAGATGCTCATGGGAGATATATATTGCCAGGTGGTTATGATTGTCATGTTCATTTTAATGAACCAGGTCGTACAAATTGGGAATCATTACTTACTGGCACATCTTCTCTTGCAGCTGGAGGAATGACCTCATTTACAGATATGCCGCTTAATTCAACACCTGTAACAACAAATGGAGAGAATTTTGATTTAAAACTTGAGGCAGCTAAGAGAAATTCGCTTGTTGATTATAGCTTCTGGGGTGGATTAACACCTAATAATTTAGAAAATCTAGAAGAATTAGCAGAAAGAGGAGTAGTTGGCTTTAAAGCCTTTACATGTTTTAGCGGTCTGGAAGAATTTGAAGGTGCAGACGATTGGACATTATACAAGGGTATGGAAATCGCTGCTAAACTGGGATTACCAGTATCAGTGCATGCTGAAAATAGGGACATAACAAATAAACTAACAGACAAGTTTATAAAAGAAGGTAAAACTACACCTAGGGATTTCCTAAACTCTAGACCAGAGATTTCAGAAATTGAAGCTGTTCAAAGAGTTATATTATTTGCTGAAGAAACAAAGTGTAAACTTCATATTGCCCATATTAGTACTGCAAGAGGAGTTCAGCTAGTTGTTGAAGCTAGAAAAAAAGGTATAGATGTAACCTGTGAAACTGTTTCTCAATATTTAACATTTACAGAAGATGATTTAGAAGGATTAGGGGCAATAGGGAAATGCTGTCCACCTCTTAGAGCAAAGGACACAAAAGAAAAACTATGGGGACATGTTCTTGTAGGGAATGTGGATATAGTTTGCTCAGATCATTCACCAGCACCATTTGAATTAAAGAAAGATAGCAACTTCTTCAAGGTATGGGGAGGAATATCAGGCTGTCAATCTACAATGAATGTAATGCTTACTGAAGGATATCATAATAGAGGACTATCACTTATAGATGTTTTCAAACTTATATCACTAAATCCAGCAGAAAGATTTGGAATAAAAAATAAAGGTGCAATAAAAATAGGATATGATGCGGATGTGGTTTTAGTTGACTTAAATGAAAGTTTTGTCTTAAAAAATGAGGATTTATTTTATATGCATAAAGTAAGTCCGCTTGTAGGATTGAACTTTAAAGGAAAGATTGCACGAACAATTCTTAGAGGAAAGACTATATTCCAAGATGGGAAAATAGTATCTGAACCTATAGGAAAATTTTTGAGACCTTAATATATTAAAATAACTTTAGATTTTGGTTACCTTAATCTAAAGTTATTTTAGTTTTTTGTAGTATAATATAATTATATAAGGAGGGGATTTAGTGGACTTAATATTAATAAATGGGAAAATCTATACTATGGATGAAGAAAGAAATATGTTCGAATCCATTGCAGTGAAGGAGGATATTATCCAAAAAGTTGGTAGGACTCAGGAAATAATATCACTTAAGACAGATAATACAATAGTTTATGATTTAAAAGGCAAAGTTGTTGTACCTGGATTTAATGACAGCCATATGCATTTATTAAGTTATGGACATTCTTTAAAAAGGATAGATCTTGTAGGAACTAATTCTATAGATGACATAAGTAATAGGATTAGGAGAGCTATTGAAGAGAAGTGTATAGAAAAAGGAGAATGGATTAATGGCAGAGGCTGGAATCAGGATTACTTTCAGGGAGAAAAAAGATTTCCAACAAGATATGATTTAGATAACATATCTTTAGATCATCCTATTTTAATCGGAAGGGCATGCGGACATATTGTTGTAGTAAATAGTAAGGCATTAGAATTATTAAATATAACAAAAGACACACCACAAGTAAATGGAGGCCATTTTGATTTAGATGAGAAGGGAGAGCCTTTAGGTATATTTAGGGAAAATGCCGTTGGATTAGTATACGGTAATCTTCCAAGCCCTACAATAGAAGAGATAAAAGATATGATGGTAGATGCTATTAGAGATATGAATAGATGTGGTATTACTTCTGTTGGAACTGACGATTTAGGTGCATTTTCAGATGGAGATTACGAGAAAGTAATATTAGCATACCAAGAGTTAAAAGAAGAAAATAAATTGAAAATGAGGATATATGAGCAGTGTTTAATTCCTGATATAGATGAATTGCAAGGATTTATAGAAAAAGGGTATAGAACTTCTTGGGGTGATAGATTTTTTAAAATAGGACCTTTGAAATTGTTGATAGATGGTTCTTTAGGTGCTAGGACCGCAGCTTTAGTTGAACCTTACTCTGATGATACTAATACAAAAGGAATAACTACTATTAGTCAAAAAGAATTAGATGCTATAGTAGATTTAGCTAATAGCAATAATATGCAAACAGCAATCCATGGCATAGGAGATAAGGCCATGTATATGGCTTTTGAAAGTATGGAAAAAGCTCTGAGTAAGAATCCTAAAGAAGATCATCGTCATGGTATAGTTCATTGTCAGATAACTGATGAAGAGCTTCTGGAAAAGTTTTCAGAATTAAAAGCAATAGCTTATATACAGCCTATATTTTTAGATTATGATTGGAAAATTGTAAAGGATAGGGTTGGAGAGGATAGGGAAAAAACTTCATATAATTGGAAATCTATGTTAGACAGAAATGTACCTATAGCCTGTGGGTCCGACTCTCCAGTTGAGACATTTAATGTGTTGAAGGGAATATACGAAGCTGTTACTAGAAAAGATCTAGAGGGAAATCCTGCTGGAGGATGGTTGCCAAATCAAAAGTTAACAGTTGAAGAGGCAGTATATGGCTATACCATGGGAGGAGCTTATGCTTCCTTTGAAGAAAATATAAAGGGATCATTAGAAGAGGGAAAGCTTGCAGATATGGTTATATTGTCGAAAGATATATTTAATATAGAAGAAGATAGTATAAAGGATGTAGATGTGGTAGCTACCATATTTGGGGGAGAAATAGTATTTGAAAATAAGTAACAAAAACGGTGGCCGTCCCAGCCGCCATATATAGTTAGTTAGAAATAGATTCTCTATATAACTATAAAATCTAGGTGGCTGAGGTTGCACCGTTTTTGTTACTTATTAATTATAATTTTATATTTCTAAATATTTCTTGTAGATTATCAGCTAATCTAGCTAAGGAATCTGTAGATCCAGTGATTTCATCCATAGATGCCATTTGTTCCTCAGTTGCTGAGTAAACATTATAGATTTGTTCAGCTACTTCATGTGATATGGATTCTGCCGTTTGAATGGAATTCACTACTTCATCTATACTGCTACCAACATTGGTTATAGCTCTTGCACTTTTAGACATACCTGAATTCATATCATCAATAATCTTGGCTATATAATCAAAGGTTTTTTTAGTGTCATTAACTTTTTTTATCCCTTTGTTTACCTCTTCGTTACTAAATTCCATATGGCGGCTTGTATCTATTATTAGATCATGATTGTTTTTAATGATATCATTGATTTCATCTGTAGAGTCTTTAGTTTGGTCAGCAAGTTTTCTAATTTCATCAGCTACTACAGAAAATCCTTTTCCGGCTTCCCCAGCCCTTGCTGCTTCTATAGCTGCATTTAGAGCAAGTAAATTTGTTTGTTCTGCTATGTTTTGGATAACTATTAAAATTTCATCCATTTTTTTAGAGCTATTGTTTATATCCTCAAGATAAAGCTTTACTTTATTAGTGCTATCTTTTATATTGTCCATTTGTTCTATTACTTCATCTACAGCTTTTTTACCCTTATCTGTATTTTCAAAGGCTTCTTTACTAAGTTTTTCTACTAATGTGCTTTCATCTAATGCAATTGTAAATTGGTTCAATACATTGTTCATTTCAGTTGATACTTTGAGTATTTCTTGTAACTGAACATGAGATTTTTCAGATATATTATTGGCAGATTCAGCTATAGACGTGGAGGCGGCTGAAGATTCTTCCGTTATGGCAGCCAACTCTTGAGATGATGCTGCTACAAGCTGAGAAGAGCTCTGAGTTTCAATAGCGAATCCTTTTATACTATCGATTACCTTTTGGATAGCCTGTGCCATAATTCCAAGTTCATCTTCTCTATTTAGAACTTTTTTATCTATGGTAAATGTTAAATCTAGCTCTGATAAATGCTTCGTTTTATTGCTCATATCAATAATTTTATCGATTATTCCACGATTAATAAGATATGATAAAGCTAAGCCAATAATTAATAATATGCTTCCAATAGTAATCAAAGTTTTTTTCAAGGAATTTAAGTCTTTTAAGATTTCATTTTCAGTGATATTTACGATGATTGTCCACCCTTTAGATGGAATAGGTGCATATCCTAAATGAATAATTTTACCATCTTCTTCATATTGCCCAACTCCAGATTCTTTTTTTCCTATATTTTCTATTATCTTTTCTACATCTGACTTAGAACTCGCTGATACTCTTTCAGTCAAGGTGTTGAAACTAACCTTAGTTTCAATTCCGCCATTAGTGGCACTAGACACAGTTGTATCACTGGTAGCACCAGATACTACAGTTGGATGAGAAACAATATCTATATCTTCGTTTAAAAGATAAGCAAAGCCAGTATCGCCAATTCTAATATCACTCGCTAAACCATAAAATTCATTTGCATCCTTAAAAGCTATGATGACTCCTACTATTTTGTTATTAAATTTGATCGGGGTGGAAATGGCTACATCCATATTTTTAGATTGGCTATTATAGAATGGTTGAGAAAAATATGATTTACCATTATTGGCTATTTTGAAATAGTCATAATTTAATACAGCTACGGTATTATTATTGTCTAAGATTAAATTTCCTCTTGTATCTGCAATGCCAATACCTGTTAACCCTAATCTACCTTTTTCAACTTTAAGTAATTCTAATTTTTCCTCCCATGGTATGCTAGGATCTCCTAAAAATTCAAAGTTCCCTAGAGGCTCTATGGAAGAAATATACATTTGTATTCTTGACTCTACAATGTTTGCAGAATCAATTGCTTTGTTTAGTAATAATTCTTCCGATGAATTAATTAGAGAATTTTTAGCAATGAGATATGTAGTAGTACCTACAATGGCGGAGAATGTAACAATGATTAGTGTAAGGGTTAACATTAAAGCGGTTCCAATACTTTTTCTTTTCTTTTTCTTAGTTTTGTCTTTAGTTTGAATCACATTATTCACTCCTCGTGGCAATGTATTATATCGAGTATTATTATACCCTATATTTTCCAGTTGGTCACATACTAAATTTCAATTATAGATATAATTAATTTAAATAAGTTAGATATAAGAGATTAATCAAGTAGGATATAACAGATTTTTCAAATAATAAAATAGTTTCAAAAAATTGATAAAAGTTACGCAATTGACTTTATCACAACTAAGTGATATACTGATAGAATAATAAAGGCTTCTATTTAAGCTAAATACATTAAGGAAGCCTTTTTTGAAACCCATTTAAGTCAAGTTCAAATTAAAAGGTGACATAATAATTCCTGCAAACTTTAAATTATTTATGTATTTAGGGCGTGTAATCATTCATGCCTTTAATAAAATAAAAGGGAGGAATTTAAATGAAGAAAAAGGCATTTTTATTTATTTTGTCAGCAATTTTAGTGCTAGGGTTATTAGCAGGATGTGGCACAAAACAAACATCTGGCTCAGATAGCGATGTTATTAAAATAGGCGTATTTGAACCTATGACTGGTGCTAGTGCAGCTGGTGGAGAGATGACAGTAGAAGGTATTAAGCTAGCTAATGAAAAATTGGGAACAGTATTAGGCAAAAAAGTAGACTTAGTTATAGTAGATAATAAATCGGATAAGGTTGAAGCAGCAAATGCGGCATCAAGACTTATTGATAAGGACAAAGTAGTTGCAATCATTGGTAGCTACGGCAGTTCATTATCCATGGCAGCGGGAGATATCGTTAAAGCTGCACAGATTCCAGCAGTAGGTTGTTCACCTACTAACCCACTTGTTACTTTAAATAATGATTATTATTTTAGAGTATGTTTCATTGATCCATTCCAAGGTACAGTTATGGCTAACTATGCATTTAAAGACTTAGGTGCAAAGAAAGCAGCTATAATACAAGACGTACAGCAAGATTATTCCGTAGGACTTTCCACATATTTTGAACAAGCTTTTATAGAATTAACTGGCTCTGCAGATTCTATAGTTGGTAAAACTTCTTATAATACAGGAGATCAAGACTTCTCAGCTCAACTTACTAATATCAAATCATTAAATCCAGATGTAATATTTGCTCCAGGAAATTATGGTGAATCAGCATTATTGATTAAGCAAGCAAGAGACTTAGGCATTACAGCTCCTATACTTGGTGGAGATACTTGGGAAGCTCCAGAATTTATAGAAATAGGTGGAGCGGCAGTAGAAGGGGCAGTATATAGTACTCACTTTACATCAGAGTCTCCTGTAACTGAGGTATCTAAGACTTTCCTAGAAGATTATAAAGCTAAATACGGTAAAGAAGCCAATGCTTTTGCAGCTCTAGGTTACGATGCTTATATGGTAATTATAGATGCTATTGAAAAGGCTGGCTCAACAGATTCAGTTGTTATAAGAGATAAGATTGCAGCAACTAAGGACTTTGTAGGTTCAACTGGAGTTATTACTTTAGATGAAAATGGAGATGCTGTTAAATCTGCAGTCATAAATCAAGTTAAAGATGGCAAGTTTGTTTACTTAACAACAGTAGAACCAATAAAATAAAAGGACTAAATGGAGGAATTATGATGAGCATACAAGAATTTTCACAACATATGGCTAATGGTATTTCCTTAGGAAGTCTTTATGCTCTAATTGCTATTGGATATACTATGGTTTATGGAATATTAAGGCTTATAAACTTTGCCCATGGAGATATTTTTATGCTAGGTGTATATTTGACTTATTATGGTATAGCATATACTCCAATACCTTGGTATATAGTATTTATACTTTCCTCAGTTATTACTGGAATTTTGGGATTAATGTTAGAAAGACTTGCTTATAAACCTTTAAGGGGTTCACCGAGAATTACCATTCTTATATCTGCTATAGGAGCGTCATTCTTATTACAAAACCTAGGCGTATTAGTATTTGGAGGGAGGCCTAAGGCCTTCCCAACCCCTGAAATTTTTGATAAAGTAGCGAATATTGGAGGAGTTTCAATATCACTTGTAAACTTTATAATCCCCATAGTTACAGTAATTCTTTTGATTGGTTTAAATTTCTTCATTCAAAAGACAAGAACTGGTATGGCAATGAGAGCATTATCTAAGGACTACGAAGCAGCTAGCTTAATGGGAATAAATATTAATGGAACAATATCTACTACTTTCTTTATAGGTTCATTTTTAGCAGCTGTAGGTGGTATTATGTGGGGAATAAAATATCCTCAACTTATGCCTCATATGGGCGTATTACCTGGACTTAAATGCTTTATAGCAGCAGTAATTGGAGGAATAGGGAATATTACTGGTGCAGTTCTAGGAGGATTTATTCTAGGGCTGGGTGAGATACTCCTTATAGCATTTTTACCTGAACTAACAGGCTATAGAGATGCATTTGCCTTTATACTACTGATTATAATACTTCTTGTTAAACCAACAGGTTTAATGGGAGAAAAAATAGCGGAGAAGGTGTAGCCTATGAAGAAGAATAAATTGCTTTTTAATATATCATTAATAGTAATAGCCTTAGTTGGATTGTTTTTTCTAAATATTTATTTAGACAATTATCAAGTTACAATCATAAATCTTTGTGCAATATATATAATACTTGCTTTAAGTATGAATCTAATTAATGGTTTTACAGGATTATTTTCTTTGGGACATGCAGGTTTTATGGCAATAGGAGCCTATACTGTGGCTATCCTTACTATGCCTACAGCAGCTAAGGAAATGAATTTCTACATGAAACCAATGATGCCAGTGCTTTTAAATCTTAATATGTCATTTATCTTTGCATTAATTATGGGTGGATTAATGGCAGCTTTATTTGGATTTTTAATTGGTGCTCCAGTATTAAAATTGACTGATGACTATCTAGCTATTGCAACTTTAGGATTTTCAGAGATTATTAGAGTTGTAATTATCAATCTTCAAAGTATAACCAATGGTTCCCTAGGACTTAAAGGAATACCAAAATTACTCATAAATGAGAGGGTATCTGAACTTTTTGGAGTATCACAAAGAACTAATCTCCTATGGGCTTGGGGTATAGCTATTCTTACTATTGTATTTATGAAGCTATTGATGAAAGGTAGCTATGGTAAAGCATTCAAAGCAATTCGTGAAGACGAGATTGCTGCTAGATCTATGGGTATCAATTTATTTAAACATAAGGTAATGAGCTTTACTATTGGTTCATTTTTTGCGGGGATTGGAGGAGGCCTATTAGCAGCATCTTTGGGAACAATAGATCCAACCTTATTTAAATTTGCCCTTACTTTCAACATTCTTCTAATGGTCGTATTAGGTGGTATGGGAAATATAAATGGTACTGCTGTAGCAGCAGTTGTAATTACTATAGCAATGGAGGCTCTTAGATTCTTAGATGAGTCTATGAATCTAGGATTTGTTACAACACCTGCATTACCAGGTCTTAGAATGGTAGTATTTTCGCTGATTCTAATGTTAGTAGTTATATTTAAAAAGGACGGATTTATAAAAAACACCCTAGGGAAAGTGAGGGGTAGATATGCTAAAAATTGATAATGTAACTATGAGATTTGGTGGGGTTATTGCAGTAAACAACTTTACGGCAGATATTAAAGACGGAGAAATTGTTGGACTAATTGGACCTAATGGGGCAGGGAAAACTACTGTATTTAATGTGGTTACAGGAGTATATAAGCCAACAGAGGGGCAAGTCATTTTTAATCCTGGAGGAAGTGAAGGGATAATATCCGACCTTCGACCAGATCAAATAGCAAAGCTTGGCATATGTCGTACTTTCCAAAACATTAGATTATTCAAAGAACTATCAGTTCTTGATAATGTATTTATAGGAAACCATTTAAGACTTAAATCAGGTATATTTTCTTCTGTATTGAGATTGCCAAATTACAACAGAGAAGAAAGGAAGATGATGGAGAAAGCTAAATACTTACTTCAAAAGGTAGGTTTATATGAAGAGAAAGAAGAGAAAGCGTTTTCTCTTCCTTATGGTAAACAAAGACGATTAGAAATAGCTAGAGCTTTAGCAACAGACCCAAAGCTGCTTTTATTAGATGAGCCGGCAGCAGGAATGAATCCTCAAGAGACTCAGGAATTAATGGAGTTTATTGGTGATATAAAAAATGAATTTGACTTAACCATATTTTTGATAGAACATCACATGGAAGTTGTTATGGGAATCTGTGAAAAGATATTTGTATTAGATCATGGAATTTCAATAGCAGAAGGTAATCCAGGAGAGATCCAAAACAACTCTAGAGTTATTGAAGCTTATTTGGGGGTGGAATAATGCTTACTATAAAAAATCTTCATGTTAGTTATGGGGGCATTAAGGCCCTAAGAGGTATAAATATTAATATCGAGGAAAATAAAATAGTTACCTTAATAGGTGCAAATGGAGCAGGAAAGTCTTCTACCCTAAGAGCTATTATGAATTTGGTGAAAAAAGAGGATGGAAAAGTAGAATATGATGGAGATGATTTAACTAACCTTAAGACAATGGATATAGTAAAGAAAGGTATAGCTTTATCTCCTGAAGGGAGAAGGGTATTTGCTAATCTTACTGTAGAAGAAAATCTGATTCTTGGGGCCTATACAAGACGTGATATGGCTGAGATAAAGAAAGATATGGATAAGGTATATGATCTATTTCCTAGATTAAAGGAAAGGTCTTGGCAAAAATCAGGAACTCTTTCTGGTGGAGAACAGCAGATGCTTGCCGTAGGAAGGGCTATGATGATAAGACCAAAGGTATTAATGTTAGATGAACCCTCATTAGGATTAGCTCCATTACTGGTTAAAGATATATTTGATATCATAAAGGAAATTCACAGCCAAGGAAATACGATCCTATTGGTTGAACAAAATGCGAAGAAGGCTCTAGAAATAGCTGATTATGCCTATGTTTTAGAGACAGGATCCTTGGTGCTTGAAGGACCAGGTCAGGAGCTATTAAATGATGAAAAAGTAAAAACTGCATATTTAGGAGAAGCAAAATGACAATTGACAATGCACAGTGCATAATTCACAATTAAAGAAATAAAATAAGATTCTTCGCATTGCTCAGAATGACAGATATAGTGCTTGTTATTTAGAGTGTAGCGAAGGATCTTTTTTGTAATCATAATGTAACTACTTTTTCACTTTATTGGGGTATAATAACAATTAACAGGGAACAATTAACAAAGAACAATTATAACATTAATATATTAATTTGTTCTAAAGATTTTCAATTGTTAATTGTTAATTGTCAATTGATTACGAGGGGGATGATTATGTGAAAAAGTTGGTATCAGTAGTTTTAATAATATTGATTCTTTCAACAAATGTGGTTGCTTTTGCTAATATAGATGAAAAGCTAGCTAATCATTGGTCTAAGGATATTATTGAAAAAGGATTTCTAGCTTACTATTTTCCATATTTAGCAAAGGAGAGTTTTGATAAATTTAATCCAGATGAATATATCTTGAAAAAGGACTTTGAATTATCCCTAGCTTCTTTATCTAAGGATTATGGCTTAGATACCAGTACGAATAATGTTGGCATATATGAAGTCCTAACTAGAGAAGAGATAGTAGAGCTTATTGGAAATAAATTAGTATCTATGGATACAATAAAATACGAAAATCAGGAACTTCCCTTTCAAGATATTAATACTATGAATAAAAATAGCATAGAATTACTAAGGATATTATTTAATTTGAAGATTATTAGTGGTGTTTCAAATACAAGTTTTGCACCAGATAAAAAACTCACTCAGGCTGAAGCCATAATAATCTTGCAAAGATTGAAAGGAGTACTGGAGGCAATGAGAGGACTAAAGGAAATATCATTCAATATTACTGGGATTGTTCAATCTTATAATGCAGAAGAGTCAATAATAGTAAAAGAAGAAACAGACAATGTATTAGTAACTATTACTAAACAATTTCCAACACCTGGATATTCCTTGGATGTTGAAAAAATACTAAGAGATAAGTATGAATACAAGGTTTTTCTAAATATCAAATCACCTAAGGAAGGCAGCATATTGCCGCAAGTCATTACTTATAAAACCATGACTTTAGAAATCAATAAGAATCAATTGATGGGATCTTCGCCATATGTCTTTACTGTAGAAGGACTAGAAAGCAATCTATTGAATCAATAGATTGCTTTTTTATGACCTAACACAATGAACGATAGTGAATTGATGTAGGTCAAACGCAACGAACGCCAAATTCATGCGAGTGAAGCGAGCAAATGAATTTGTGCAGTGAGACTGCGTAAAATGACCTAACACAATGAACGATAGGTCCTAACGGACACCAATGAATAATACCCTACGGGGTAGAATAAGGTTGTGAGTTGATGTAGGTCAAACGCACCTACGCTGTCCGTTTTGTCTACAATTCGCTATGCTCATTGGACAAAAAGGCAACGAACGCCAACCTTAATATAGAATTTATCATTAGGAGTGTCCGCTAGGACCAAATTCATGCGGGCGGAGCGAGCAAATGAATTTGTGCAGTGAGACTGCAGAAAACTTAATAATAGTTCGACAAGATGAGATAATAGATGACACTAAGAAATAATTTTGGTACAATTACTATGAATACAAGATTATAGTAGGGTGATAAATGGTGAGAGCTGGGAAAAGAGATTTAAAGGATTTATTAAATTTAAAAGATTTGCTACCTAAGAAAGAAGCTCTAAGGACTTCTATTATATATTTCATATTAAGTTTTATTTGGATACAATTTTCGGATGAATTCTTTTATAAGATTATAGGAAATACAAGTAAGTACAAGGATATTCAGAAATATAAGGGGTGGACCTTTATATTTTTAACGACTGTTTTAATTTATTTTTCAATATATGAAAGATTAAAAAAGGTTAAGGATATGGGAATTGCATTACATAAAAGCATGGAAGAATTATCTGCTACAACAGAAGGGCTTCTAACTACTCAAGAAAAATTGAATAGAGAACAAATATTATCTGAGAATATATTTAAAAATTCTACATTAATAATTTTCACTTGGAATTTAGATGGTAGTATAATAAGTTTTAATCCTTATGGAGAAAAGGTTACAGGATATAAGGAAGAAGAGATAATAGGGGAATCTTGGATTGACTTATTTTTATATGAGGATGAGAAGCCAAAGGTAAAAGGATTAGTAGAATACCTTAAAAGTGGAAGGTCTATAAAGAACAGTATAGGAGATGTATGGAGATCTAAGGACAATAGAATTATTGAACTTATATGGACAGACTCTCCCATATACGATGAAGATGGAAATGTGACTCAGATAATTTCTTTTGGGACGGATATAACAGACCATAAGAAACTTTTGAGAAGGCTGAATGAACTAGCATACTACGATACCTTAACTGGACTTCCCAATAGGATTATGCTAAAAAATGAGGCGGGTAAATTAATAAAAGATGCGAAACTTAACAATATCAGATTAGGTTTTCTATATATAGATATAGACAACTTTACACAGATAAATGATACTTTAGGTCATGATGCAGGAGATGATTTTTTAATTCATTTGGCTAAGATATTAAAAGAAGAAAATAAAGATGGAAATATTTTAGCTAAACTAAGTGAGGATGAATATGCTATTATTCTATATAATGTAGAAGATAGAGATGATATAATTAGAAAGACAGAGTATATTCTAAAGGAAATTAGGAAACCGTGGTGCATTGATAAAGAGGAGTTTATTATATCAGCAAGTATAGGAATATCTATTTTTCCTCATAATGGAGATAATTACTCTGATTTAATGAGATCAGCCAATATGGCAATGTATAATATAAAGAGCAAAGGTAAAAACGGATATGCATTCTATGAGGCGGAAATGGGTAAGAGGATAGCTGATAATACCTTTATGATCAATCAAGTAAGAAGGGCTATTGAAGAGGAGCAATTTACTTTACATTATCAACCAGTTATTAATATGGAAGACAATACAATATATGGAGCAGAATGTTTAATTAGATGGTATCATCCAGAAAAGGGCTATATCCCACCAATGGATTATATACCTTTAATAGAAGAGACAGGTCAAATATTTGATGTTACATCATTGATTTTAAAAATGGCATTTAATCAAAAGAAGCTCTTAAATGAAAAAGGATATTCATACCTTAAGTTATCGGTGAATATTTCAAATAAATCTCTTATAAAAGGTGGTTTAGACAATGAAATAGTTAAACTTTTAGAGGAATATAAAATAAAACCTGAAGAAATTACAATAGAAATTACAGAAACATCTTTCATGGGAAATTTAGAGGGCTGTATTTATACTTTAACAAAATTAGAAGAATTAGGCATAGAAATAGCACTAGACGATTTTGGAACAGGTTATTCTTCTTTAGCACAATTAAAGAGACTTCCTATTCATAATGTAAAAATGGATCAAGAATTCATTAAGACTATGAAGAAGAATAGTGAAGAAGAGGTTGTGGTCAAATCCATAATAGAGCTAGCTCATACATTAGGACTAAAGATAATAGCAGAGGGTATAGAGACTAAGGAACAGCAAGAAATACTTTTAGAAAGTAAATGTGATTTGGGTCAAGGGTATTATCTCGGTAAACCTATGAATGCAGAATCATTCCAAAATATGTTAATGATGAATAAAAGGGTGAATATAAATGAGTAAGAAACGAGAACTTGCGCAATCAGCAGCAATGATTTCCATATTTACACTATTATCAAAAGCTTTAGGATTTGTTAGAGAAGTCATGATAGCCAATAGATTTGGTTCTGGTAAGGAGACAGATACTTATTTCGTAGCTATTACAGCTACAGTGATTATAATGAGCACATTAGGTGCTGCCTTAAATACTACGTTAATACCTATATTTTCTGAAATAGGAGAAAAGTACGGGAAAAAGGGTAAACTAAAATATTTGAATAATATTTTCAATATAGTATTAATAATTACTATTCTTATAGTTATACTAGGATATATATTTTCTCCTATGGTAATTAAAATATTGGCTAAAGGTTTCCAAGATGAACAATTTGATTTAGCTGTGACACTAAATAGAATAGGACTTCCTATAGCAATACTCCTAGGATTTTATTGTGTATTTTCAGGAATACTTCATAGTAGCCAAATATTTGGACCACCAGCTATATCAGGGTTGCCATATAACTTTGTGTTTTTAATCTATTTATTTTTCTTTGCAAAGGATTCCAATGTAATTACCTTAATGATAATATCGGTAATAGCTGCATTTGCCCAATTCTTAATATTGGTACCAGCAGTTAATCATATGGGATATAAATATAAATTTGAAATAAATCTAAGGGATAAGTATTTAAAAAAGGCAATAGTTTTAACGCTACCAGTACTTATTGGATCAGCAGTTCAACAGATAAATGTAATTATAGATAAGACCCTTGCATCGAATCTAATAGAAGGTAGTATATCGGCTCTTAGCTATGCTTCAAAGATTAATGATATGGTCATAGCAGTATTTATTATGGCTATAACTACAGTAATATTTCCAATGTTATCTCAAGCATTTTCTCAAAATAATAATGAAAAGGTAAAGGAAATCTTGGGGCAAGGAATTAATATTATCCTAATTATAACAGTACCAGCTACAATAGGAATACTTGTACTGGCAGAACCAGCAGTGTATCTGTTTTTTCAAAGAAATGCATTTGATGAACTGGCAACATATATGACCAGTCAAGCTCTTATATATTATTCTGTAGGACTAATAGGTTCATCTTTGCGTTTAATGTTAAACAGGGTATATTATTCCTTACAAGACACAAAAACTCCTATGATAAATGGGATGATAGCAGTAGTTATAAATTTAGTATTAAATTTAATACTTGTAAAACCTATGGCGCATAGTGGTTTAGCCTTAGCTACTAGTATATCAGCCACTGTAACGACCATTATGTTATTCTTAAGTCTAAGAAAGAAAATAGGAGCAATAGGTTTAACAAAATACTTAATTTGTTTTATAAAAACCCTCGCAGCTTCACTTGTAATGGGACTAGTAGTATTTTTAATATATTACAAGCTAGGAGCTATTATAGCAACAACAAAGATTATGAAGATGTTGTTATTGCTAATATCAGTAGCTGTTGGAGTAGTAGTATATTTTGTTTTATGTGTTTTATTTAAAGTGAAAGAGTTAAGAATTATACTGAAAAGATAAAAGTCTAATTCATAGCCAAAGGCCACTTACGCAGTTCACAATGAAAAAACCAAGATCCTTCACTTTTCTCATGGTGACAAATACCTGTCATTCTGAACTCAGTGAAGAATCTTGGTTTTAATCTTTTTATCTTTTTAATTGTGCATTGTCTAAATCTTTCCCGCCCTATGGCATGCTGCAAAATGCCCTGGTCTTATTTCTTCAAAGGTAGGAGTTACTTCTCTACATTTGTCTATGGAATAAGAACATCTATCTACAAATCTACAGCCTTCTTTAGGATTGATTGGACTTGGTACGTCTCCTTCTAACATAATCCTTTTTCTATTTCTTTGAATATCTGGATCTGGTATTGGTATTGCCGAAAGTAATGCTCTTGTATATGGATGAATAGGATTTTCATAGAGCTCTTCAGATTTTGCTAACTCCATCATGTGACCTAAATACATTACACCAACCCTATCAGAGATATACCTTACCATGGATAAGTCATGAGCTATAAACATATAGGTTAGACCAAGTTTTTCCTGCAATTCCTTTAATAGGTTAACTACTTGGGCTTGAATAGATACGTCTAGAGCTGAAATAGGCTCATCACATACAATGAATTTTGGATTTAAAGCTAATGCTCTTGCAATTCCAATTCTTTGTCTCTGTCCGCCAGAGAACTCATGAGGGAAACGCATAGCATGTTCTTCATTTAATCCTACTAACTTCAATAACTCTACTACTCTTTCTCTACGTTCAATTTTATCTTTATAGGCATGATGGATATCTAATGGTTCCGCAACTATTTCTTCTACAGTCATTCTTGGATTTAAGGAAGCATAGGGGTCTTGGAATATCATTTGAAAGTTTTTTCTAACCTCTTGCATCTTATGTCTAGAAAGTTCATAGATATTTTGCCCATTAAATATTAATTCTCCATCTGTAGGGTCATATAATCTTATTATAGTTCTACCAGCAGTAGATTTACCACAACCAGACTCTCCAACAAGACCAAAGGTTTCTCCTGGATATATATCAAAGCTAATACCGTCTACAGCCTTTAGCATTCCCTCGCCTACATCAAAATGTTTTTTAATATTTCTTACAGATATTAAAGGTTCTGCCATTATGCTTCACTCCCTTCAGCGACTTTAGCCATAGGATGGTTTAACCAACAACGGCTTTGGTGTGTACCACTATGATTATCAAACTCAGGTATATGATTTTTACAAACCTTCAGTGCATAATCACATCTATCATAGAAGGAGCAGCCTTTAGGCGGTATATATAAATCTGGTGGCGTTCCTTCAATTGAGTGAAGGGGTTCCTCTCTAGACATATTTAAACGAGGAACTGAAGCTAAAAGCTTCTTAGTATAAGGGTGTTTAGTATTTTTAAATATTTCTTCAGTAGTACCTTCTTCAACAATTTGTCCTGCGTACATAACGATTACTCTATCACTCATATCTGCTACAATTCCTAGGTCATGAGTAATTAGAATAATAGACATATCTAGTTTTTGTTGTATTTCTCTCATAAGTTCCAGAATTTGAGCTTGCACAGTAACATCAAGGGCAGTAGTAGGTTCATCAGCAATCAATAATTTAGGGGCAGATACCATTGCTAAGGCTATCATTACCCTTTGTCTCATACCACCGGAGAACTCATGGGGATATTGATTAATTCTTTTTTCTGGTTGAGGTACTGCTACTAGATTTAACATTTCAATAGCTTTTTTTCTTGCTTCTTCCTTTGATAATTTTCGATGTTTTACAAGACCTTCAACGATTTGTTTTCCAATTTTCATAGTTGGGTTTAGAGAGGTCATAGGGTCTTGGAATACCATGGAAATTTCATTGCCACGAATGGCTTGCATTTGTTTATCTGATTTTTTTAATAGGTTATTACCATCAAATATTATTTCTCCATTTTTAAAGAAAGCAGGTGGCATAGGTAATAACTGCATTATGGAGTTAGCAGTAACAGATTTGCCACAGCCAGACTCTCCAACTATAGCTACAGTTTCAGATTTACCTACATTAAAGCTAATATCACGAACGGCTTCAACCTCTCCAAAGAAAGTCTTAAAGGACACAGATAAATTCTTAACTTCTAATATTTTTTCCATTTTTCCACCTCTTTATTTACGTAGTCTTGGGTCTAATGAGTCACGAAGGCCATCTCCTAGTACGTTAAAAGCAAACATAATAAGAGAAATGAATATTGCTGGTATAATTATTTGATAAGCATTTCCAACCGCAAGTCCTGCCAATCCATCACTAGCTAAGGATCCTAGACTTGATTTTGGTGCTTGCAGACCTAGACCCAAAAAGCTAAGAGTTGCCTCTGCAAATATTGCTCTAGGAATAGTAAGGGTTACATTTACTAAAATAGGGCCTAAGGTATTTGGAATTATATGTTTTTGGAGTATCCATCCCTTTGATGCTCCTAAGGATTCAGCAGCTAATGAATATTCAGATTCTTTCAATTGAAGCACCTGACCCCTGACTAAAATTGCCATTGGTACCCAGTCTGTAAGGGTCATGGCCAATATTAGTACAAATAAAGATGTACCAGAACCTTCATTGGCGAAGACTACTGATAAAAGGATTACAATAAGTAAATAAGGTATGCTATAAACAATTTCTGCAATACGCATCATAATGGCATCTACACGTCTTGTAGCTATACCAGAGATTCCTCCATATAATACACCGACAGTAAAGTCTATGACTGCAGCTAATATTCCAATTATTAGAGAATACCTAGTTCCATACCAAGTTCTTGTAAATAGGTCTCTTCCTAGTTCGTCTGTACCAAACCAGTGGGTGCTATTAGGATGTAAATTAATCTTGTTGTAGTTCTGTTCAAAATAACTAAAACCGTTTATGAATGGTCCTACGATAGACATTAAAATCATAAGTACTATTATTATAAGGCCTGTCATTGCCAATTTATTTTGCTTTAATCTACGCCATACATCAGGCCAATATTTTATACTGGGACGCCTGATTTTTTCTGCATTCCTATCCTCATGGGATGCAGGTTCAAACATATCTGGAGTTAAATTTTTAGTTAAATTAGTTTGAGTTTCCATTAGCGTCCCTCCTGTGTAAGCTTGATACGTGGATCAATAAAGATATATGCAATGTCAACAAATAGAAGTAAAACTATTAGTATAATAGCATAGAAAATAGTGGTTCCCATTATAAGGGTATAATCTCTGTTATTAATAGATTGAACAAAGAATTTTCCAAGACCTGGAATACCAAATATCTTTTCAATAACAAAGCTACCTACTAAAAGGTTAGATATTAGAGTTCCAAGAACTGATATAATAGGAAGTATTGCATTCCTAACAGCATGTTTTAAGATTACTGCAGCTTTGGAAATTCCTTTAGACTTAGCAGTTCTGATATAGTCTTGTCCTAAAATCTCTAGCATACTGGAACGCATAAGTCTTGCTATATAAGCAAGGGGCATTAGAGATAATGCAAATGCAGGAAGCAAAGTATGCTTAAACTCTCCCCAGCCTCCAATAGGAAGCCAAGCTACATTTTTTGCAACAAACTGGATAAGTATAGTACCCATGATAAAGCTTGGTACAGAAATACCTATAATAGCGATTATCATAGAGATATAATCTGGAATTTTATTCTGATATAAGGCTGCCAAAGCGCCTAAGGCTGGACCAAATACTAATGCAATAAGCAGAGCTTCTAAACCTAAATAGGCTGAAACAGGGAATCCTCGTCGGATCATGTCGTTTACAGTCTCTACCTTTGATTTCATTGAATCGCCAAAATCTCCTTTTAGAAGATTTTTCAAATATATAATATATTGTTCTGACAGTGGCTTATCTAAACCATATTTTTTCATAAGATTTTCATAAACTGCTGCTGGCATTTTACCCTCTTTTCTAAAGGGGTTTCCAGGAATAGAGTGCATTAGAAAAAAAGTAATGGTTATAATAGCCCATAAGGTAATAACTGACATAATAAATCGTTTTAAAAGATACTTTTTCATATTCCCCCTCCTTTGCTGTTAATAGAAAGAAAATCGAGAGGGCTGTGTAGCCCACCGATCTTCTTTAATTTAAGCGAATTTGTCGCTTTGAAATCTTTAAATATTAGCTAAATAATTATTTATTTATATCAGCATAAGTTAGTTTTGGATAGTTAACTAGTGGTTTATATACACCTGTTACATATGGTTTTTGTGCATATGGTTGAGTATAGAAGTAAACAGGTACTACAGGCATATCTTCCATAACTATTTTTTCAGCTTTTCTCATAGCTTCAAAACGTTCTGCTTTATCGCCACTAGTCTTAGCTATTTTTACTAATTTATCATATTCAGGATTATTATATTTTGCATCATTGAAACTTGAACTACTTTCCCATAGTTCTATGAAAGTGATAGGGTCCATATAGTCTCCAATCCAGCCAGCACGTGAGATCTGATAGTCTCCAGCTTTTTCTCTATCAAGTTTAACTTGGAAATCTACGTTTTCAAGTTGGAGTTCAATGCCTAAATTAACTCTCCACATTTCTTGTGCCGCTTGAGCTATTTTCTTATGAGCTTCAGAACTATTATAAAGAATAACCATATTTTTAAAGTCTTCAACCTTCATACCTTCCTCAGCTAGACCTTCTAAGAATAATTTCTTTCCTTCTTCAACATTGTAAGTAACAAGTTGACCAACATTATCACGGTATTCCTTACCATTTTCATCTTTCATACCAAATGGTACTACACCTTCAGCTGCAATTTGTCCCCCTTGAGCTATTTTATCAACTATAGTTTGACGATCAAGGGTCATAGATAATCCTTTTCTAACCTTAACATTATTAAATGGTTTAACCTTTGAGTTAAGGTTGTAGTAATAGGTACCGACTTCTGCACCAATTATTAATTCTGGATTATTGTTAGCCTTCATTTGTGCAACTACAGCTTGTGGTAGTGGAGATAAGAAGTCATAATCTCCGCCTTCATATTTTTGCCATGCAGTGTTTTCATCATCAATAATATCAAAATCTACGCCATCAAGTTTAACACTAGCTGCATCATAATAATTTGCATTTTTTCTAATCTTAATACTTGCATTATGTTCCCATTCAATTAAAGTAAATGGTCCATTGGATACATGAGTATCTGCATTTTTTGCCCAATCAGGATTTGCCTCAACAACTTTTTTATTAACTGGATATAGTGCATAGAATGCAGTTAATTCTAAGAAATATGGAGTAGGTGCTTCGAGAGTTACTTCTAGAGTCTTTTCATCTAATGCTTTAACTGCTACATTTTCTAAAGCAGCTGCAAGACGTTTTTCATATACCATATCATTTATGGCTTCTTCATCCTTGCCTGTTGTATCTAGACCTTCTAATTCTTTTGGATCAATTGGATGTGTGATCGTCTTTGTTTCGTCATTAGGATCGGGATATGTTCCAGGTTTTACAACACTGTTATAAGCTTCCCCACCCTTAATATAATAAAGTTGATAAGCATAATCTGCAGCAAGGTCTGGATTTAATGCTCTTTTCCATGCAAATTCAAAATCTTCTGCAATAACAGGATCTCCATTTGACCATTTAATATCATCACGTAATGTGAAAGTATAAGTCAAATTATCATCTGTTACCTTATAGTCCTTTGCCATACCTGGAATAACTTGAAGATCAGGGTCAACCTTCATAAGACCTTCAAAGGTATGGTCAAGTACCCAAGATTCATGGGTTCCTTGTGCTAAAGCCGGATCTAAGGAACCTGGCTCACTAGAATTATTAGTCTTCAAAATTTTTGGCTCAGAAGGCGTAGGTGCTGGCGTGGAAGTGTCTGTTGTGGCTGGAGCGCTTCCAGTATCCTTCGATTCATCTCCACCTTTTGGCACACAGCCAGTAAATATAATAGCTGTGATAAGTAATATGCTTACCAACAATAAAAACTTTCTGTTCATTTGAATCCCCCTTTTTAAAATATTATGAAAATTAAAACTGTTTAGATGATTTTACCACTTTCTTGCAGCAAATTCAACATAATTATTTCAGCAGAGTAATAGGATAACAAAATATATGATTACATCATCCTAGAATTAATATATTTATTTTAGACAGAGAATAGAACTATGGACAATGGACAATGCACAATTCACAATTCACAATTAAAAAACCGAGACCCTTAGCTGCAATCAGGTTGACAATATCTGTCGCTTTAAACGCAGTGAAGAATCTCGGTTTTAATTATTAATTGTTTTTATCTTTTTAATTGTGAATTGTGCACTGTGAATTGTGAATTATAATTATGGCATGCTACAAAATGTCCTGGTTTTACTTCTTCGAATTCAGGTGTTTCTTTTCTACATTTTTCTGTAGCATAGGGACATCTATCCACAAATCTACATCCAGGCTTTGGATTGATTGGGCTTGGGACATCACCTTCCAGCATAATCCTTTTTTTATTTTTTTGAATATCCGGGTCTGGTATTGGTATTGCCGAAAGAAGAGCCTTAGTATATGGATGGATAGGATTTTCATATAATTCTTCGGAATCAGCTAATTCCATCATATGGCCTAAATACATTACACCAACTCTGTCGGATATATACCTTACCATAGATAAGTCATGGGCTATAAATAAATAGGTGAGACCTAATTTATTTTGTAAATCCTTTAGTAGATTAACTACTTGAGCCTGAATAGATACGTCTAGGGCTGAGATAGGTTCATCACATACAATGAATTTTGGATTTAAAGCTAATGCCCTTGCGATACCTATTCTTTGTCTTTGTCCACCAGAGAATTCGTGAGGGAAACGCATAGCATGCTCATCATTTAATCCTACTAATCTCAACAATTCCACTATTCTATCTTTACGTTCATCATTATTTTTATAAGAATTGTGTATATCTAGTGGTTCTCCAATAATATCTTCTACAGTCATTCTTGGATTTAAGGAAGCATAGGGGTCTTGGAATATCATTTGAAAGTTTTTTCTAACTTCTTGCATTTCTTTTCTTGAAAGATCATAAACATTTTGTCCGTTAAATATAAGCTCACCTTCCGTTGGCTCATATAATCTTATTATAGTTCTACCAGCAGTAGATTTACCACAACCAGATTCTCCAACAAGACCAAAGGTTTCTCCTGGATATATATCAAAGCTAATGCCATCTACAGCCTTTAGCATTCCTGATCCCACATTAAAATGTTTTTTTATATTTCTCACAGATATTAGGGGCTTTGCCATTACTTTTCCCTCCTTTCGTCTTTTCTTGCTGCCATAGGATGATTTAACCAACAACGACTACAATGAGTATCACTATGTGATGTATTATCGGGCATATGATCTTTACATATTTTCATAGCAATATTACAACGGTCATAGAAAGCACATCCCTTTGGTGGTATATATAAATCTGGTGGTGTACCATCAATAGAATGAAGAGGTTCATCTTTCTTCATATCTAAACGAGGAACTGAAGCGAGTAACTTTCTAGTATAAGGATGTTTAGGGTCTTTAAATATTTCGTCACGAGTTCCTTGTTCTAAGATTTGCCCTGCATACATTACAACAACCCTATCACTCATATCTGCCACAACGCCAAGGTCATGAGTAATTAATATAATTGACATATCAAACTGATCTTGTATTTTTTTCATTAAATCTAATATTTGTGCTTGCACAGTAACATCGAGGGCAGTAGTAGGCTCATCGGCTATAAGAAGCTGTGGATTGCATGCCATAGCCAAAGCTATCATTACCCTTTGCCTCATACCACCAGAAAATTCGTGAGGATATTGATTAATTCTTTTCTCTGGTTGAGGTACTGCAACTAGGTTTAACATCTCAATAGCTATTTTTTTTGCTTCTGCTTTAGTCAAACCTCTATGTTTCACTAGCCCTTCCACTATTTGATCCCCTATCTTCATAGTAGGGTTTAGAGATGTCATAGGATCCTGGAATACCATAGATATTTCATTTCCACGAATGCGTTGCATTTCCTTTTCGGTTTTATCTAAAAGATTTTCACCTTTAAATATTATTTCTCCACCTTTGAAAAAAGCAGGAGGCATAGGAAGTAGCTGCATTATGGAGTTAGCAGTAACAGATTTACCACATCCAGATTCTCCAACTATAGCCACTGTTTCTTTCTTGCCTACATGGAAGCTAATATCACGAACGGCTTCAACCTCTCCAAAAAAAGTTTTAAAAGATATTTGTAAATTTCTAACGTCTAGAATTTTATCCATTTTTTCACCTCTTTCTATTTACGAAGCCTTGGATCTAATGCATCACGAAGTCCATCGCCGAGTACATTAAAGGCAAACATAATAAGAGAAATAAATATAGCAGGTATTAAAATTTGATAAGCATTTCCTACTGCAAGACCTGCTAAACCATCATTAGCTAAAGATCCTAGACTTGATTTAGGTGGTTGAAGACCTAGACCCAAGAAACTAAGGGTTGCCTCAGCAAATATTGCTTGAGGAATAGCCAAAGTAATGTTTACTAAAATAGGTCCTAAGGTATTTGGTATAATATGTTTCTTTAATATCCAAGATTTAGCAGCACCTAAGGATTCAGCAGCTAAAGCATATTCAGATTCTTTTAGCTGCAGTACCTGTCCTCTAACTAATATTGCCATAGGCACCCAACTAGTTAGGGTCATAGCTAAAATCATTACAAATATACTACTACCCGATCCAGCCTTAGAAAATACAACAGATAATAGGATTACTACCAATAGATATGGTATACTATAGATGATTTCTGCAATACGCATCATAACAGCATCTACGCGACGAGAAGCCATTCCTGAAATTCCTCCATATAATACTCCAAGGACAAAATCTATAAAAGCAGCAGCAATACCTATAAATAAGGAATATCTTGCTCCGTACCAAACTCTTGTAAATAAATCTCGACCAAGCTCATCAGTACCGAACCAGTGAACACTGTCAGGCTTCATGTTAATTAGTGAATAATCTTGTTCATAATATTTAAATCCGTTGATCTTAGTACCCACAATAGCCATTATGACCATTGATATTATTAGAATTAGACCAGTCATGGCAAGTTTGTTTTGCTTTAATCTACGCCATACATCAGGCCAATACTTAATGCTAGGACGACGGATTTTATCTACATTTCTATCTTCACGAGATGCAGGCTCAAATAAATCTTTTGTTAGATTTTCCATTATCGTCCCTCCTTAGTAAGCTTGATACGTGGATCAACAAACATATAAGCTATATCTACAATTAAAAGCATAATGATTAAAATGATTGAATAAAAAATAGTTGTACCCATGATTAATGTATAGTCCCTGTTACTAATAGAGTTAACAAAGAACATTCCAAGACCAGGAATACCAAATATCTTTTCAATTACAAAGCTACCTACCAAAAGGTTGGAAACCAAAGTACCAAGTACAGAAATAATAGGTAGTATTGCATTTCTAAAGGCATGTTTTAAAACTACGACAGCCTTAGATATTCCCTTTGACTTAGCTGTTTTAATATAGTCTTGTCCTAGAACTTCTAACATACTAGAACGCATAAGTCTCGCAATATAAGCTAAAGGCATAAGGGATAATGCTATAGATGGAAGTATGGTATGACTAAATGTACCCCATCCTCCAATCGGTAGCCAACTAACATTTTTAGCTATAAACTGTATAAAGACAGTACCCATTATAAAACTTGGTACGGAAATACCTAAGATGGCTATGACCATAGAAAAGTAATCAGGCCATTTATTTTGATTTAGAGCTGCAAGAGCTCCTAATGCTGGTCCAAATATCAATGCAATAAGTAGGGCTTGCGCTCCAATACGAGCAGAAACTGGGAATCCTCTATTAATCATATCATTAACAGTTTCAACCCTTGATTTCATTGAATCTCCAAAATCTCCTCTTACAACTTTTCCTAGATATATAAAATATTGTTCTGTTTTGGGCTTATCAAGACCATACTTTTGCTGCAAGTTTTCATAAACTACCTTGGGCATTTTACCTTCCTTCATAAAGGGATTACCTGGCACAGAGTGCATCAATAAAAAGGTAATAGTAATAATTGCCCAAAGTGTGATAAGTGACATAAAAAGTCTTTTTAAAAGATATTTTGCCATTTTATCCCTCTTTCTGTTTGAATATATAAACGAGTAAAGTTCATTTCCATAAATTATATATGCTAATATAAAGTATGGGCGAGCCCTGCTCGCCCGTAATTTATAATCTATTTATTCATATCTGCATAAATGAAATATGGATATCTATTAAGTGGTTTAAATACATCAGTCACATATGATTTTTGAGCATATGGCTGAGTATAGTGATAGATTGGCAATACTGGCATATTATCCATTAATATCTTCTCTGCTTGACGCATAGCTTCCATACGAACTTCTTGATCAGTAGTTGATTTTGCTTTAGCTACTAATGCATCATATTCAGCATTGTTAAATTTAGCATCGTTGAAGCTAGAACTACTTACCCAAAGATCTACGAAAGTCATAGGGTCAACATAGTCTCCAGTCCAACCTGCACGGGAGATTTGGAAATCTCCAGCTTTTTCTCTATCAAGTTTAACTTGGAAATCTACATTTTCAAGTTGAACTTCAATACCTAGATTAGCTCTCCACATTTCTTGAATTGCTTGAGCAATTTTTTTGTGACCTTCAGAAGTATTGTAAAGAATAGCAAATTGGCTGAAATCTTCTGCTTTATATCCAGATTCAGTTAATCCTTCTTGGAATAATTTTTTAGCTTCTGTTAGATTAAACTCAACTAGCTTACCAGCTGTATCTCTATATTCTTTGTTATTTTCATCAAGCATACCGAAAGGTACTACACCTTCAGCAGGGACTTGTCCGCCTTGAGCTATTTTATCAACTATTGTTTGTCTGTCTATAGCCATTGCTAGAGCTTTTCTAATTTTAACATTATCAAAAGGTTTAATCTTAGTATTGAAATTATAATAATAAGTTGCAACGTCTCCACCTATTACAAGCTCAGGATTATTTTGAGCTTTCATTTGTGCCACAACTGCTTGAGGTAGGGGAGTTAGAAAATCAAATTCTCCACCTTCATATTTTTGCCATGCTGTATTTTCATCATCTAATATAGCAAAATCGATACCGTCTAATTTAACATTTGCAGCATCATAATAATTTTCATTTTTCATTATAACAATCTTTGCATTGTGCACCCATTCAGTTAATTTGAAAGGTCCATTAGATACATAAGTTGAAGGACTTTTCGCCCAATTAGGATTAGCTTCTGCTACTTTTTGGTTAACTGGGAAATAGGTGTAGAAAGAAGTTAACTCTAAGAAATAAGCAGTAGGTGCTTCTAGTGTTACTTCAAAAGTTTTATCATCAAGAGCCTTTACCCCTACTTCGTCAACTGAACCGGCACCTGTATTATATGCTTCACCACCTTTTAAATAGTAGAATTGATAAGCATATTCTGCTGCCAAATTTGGATCTAATGCTCGTTTCCAAGAATATTCAAAGTCGTGAGCAGTTACAGGATCTCCATTAGACCATTTAATACCATCACGGAGTGTAAAAGTATAGGTAACTTCATCATCTGCTAAAGTATACTCTTTAGCCATGCCAGGTACCATGGTACCATCTGGAGAATGCTTAAATAGACCCTCAAATATATGGTCCAGAACCCAAGATTCATGTGTACCTTGTGCTAGTGCTGGGTCTAATGTACCAGGTTCACTAGAATTATTTGTTCTTAAAATCTTTTTCGTTGGTTTATTTCCAGTATCTTTAGGTGTATCTGCTGATTTAGAACAAGCAGTAAATACCATTACTGTTACAAGAAGTAAAGATACTAAAATTAAAAATTTCTTGTTCATTCAATTGCCTCCCTATTTAGTCATGTAAAGTAGTGAACTTTTATTTTAAATTTTAGCACATATTATGTAAACCATCAATGGAAATACATGGTATAAAGAGGTGAGAGACTAAAGTATGAAGGTGATAGGTCAAAACCTATCATAGTATGATTACATCATTATTTGATGGTTGTCCAGCAATGAAAAAGATATAAAGGGAAGAGCAATATGAGGAATAAAATAGATAGTTTTCCAAAAAGACATTAATAATGACCTTTTCTCATTGAACCTACAATCAGCGTCAATATAGGAATTACAAATTGGAAAGGTATAACATAATATTTGTATACATTGATGAATTTAAACATTTCCATAGTATCACTATAAATAAGCCTAGAAAAAATAATCATTAAAATACAGAGGATAATAGAGGTATTTCTAATATTTTTTAAATTAAAAAGTTTAATTATTCCAAGACAAGAAGCATATAGGCAAACTGCTATTTTGATAAAGCTACATAACAATAAATTTATTGAAATAATAATTTCTATTCTTTGAACAAAACCATTAATGTGTATCAGTGAAGTAGCATAATGGGAAGGAAAATAAATATTATATAGGTTAGGAAATCCAAGTAATAGAATATTTCTAAAAGTAGCGATCAGAAGTAGAAAACCACCTATGAGGATACCACTGATATAAATCTTAGTAGTATCTTTATTATTATTTAAAGTCCCCAAAAAAACCATAAACACAACAGTTTCAGCAAAAGGAAAAGTAAGTAGGGAATATCCATTGCTTATTACAGGCTTCCAGCCATTATATAGTATTGGCTGAATATATGAATAATTAAATTGAGGAATAGCTAGTATAAAAGTGGCAGAAATCATTATTACAATAAGTGGCAGAACTAATTTTGTCCATGTGGCTAGTACAGAAAATCCCGCATTAATAGCATATAAGGATAGAAGCCCTATAAAAATAGCTGGAATATATTGAGGGGTTTCTGGTAAAGAAACTACTTGAATATATTCAGTTGCATTTCTTATGTCAATAGCTCCAAGATGAAAAAAGTAAAATGTATAGACGAAAATAAAAAACTTTCCAAAAAAATTTCCATAGACCTTTGGCAATATATCTAATAACCCAGTGCCTGGAAAAATTAGAGCTAACTTTCCATAGATAAATGATAAGGGAATGGCCATGAACATAGCCATTAAAAGAGAGATCCAAGTATCTTCCATGGCTTCAGAGCTTCCGCTAATAAGCAGGGAAGTTCCAAGAACAAACATAACTATTGATGATATAAACTGAGAGTTTGAAATATTCTCTGTTTTCATTAACCTCACCGACCTTTGAATTAATTTAAGCTAGTGCATCCTGATAATATCGGATAAATGTCCACTGCTTCTAATATGAACGTCTACATCTATTTTTACATCTAAATCTTTAAAGATTTCACCCCAATTATCATCAATTTCCTTCCAAAGTTTGGGATTTTTTTTCTTTACTATACTTCCAAAACCAAATATATCTAATCCAAAATCTTTTTGCATATTATTTATTAGTTTTGAAATATTATTTTTTAGAAATTCTTCAGCAGTATATTTAATATGTTGAATATTAGATTCCTTCAAAATATTTATAGGAGTATCTGATTCTCCAATAGCTACTTCTGTTTTAATTTTTATATGCATAGAAAGTTTATCATTAGAAATAACAGGAGTAATTTTGGTCTTATTTTTGAAGATTTCTAAAGTTACATTGTCTAATGTAGTATTATCGGTTATGTCAATAGTAAGAAGACCACCTTCAATTTTGTCTCTTACAAATAGATAATATTTAACATCTTCTAAATCCATAAATCCAGCCAATTTATCTTTATTTAAAATAGCTCCTCCAGATAAGGCCATGGTTTGTTTTCCTTCATTAAATACCATATCCACAGTAGGAATTACTGCGCTAATTCCTTTATTAGAGATAGCATTTGTTAGCTCAGAAGCAAGAACATTAGGAACTTGAGATAATCTGTTGTTTGAAGTAATCATGTTTTCTATTTCAAAGGATCGTATTTTGGTAGATAAACTTTGTAAACTTAGTATCTCCTTCGCAGTGGGAGTTTTTGAAATTAGGAGATATAAAGTAAGTCTAGGCTCAGCATCTCTTACTATCCAGTCTAAAATAGGAATAATACCATCTTTAGCTACATCTTCACTAATTATCACAGTAGTGGCATGGCTCCAATATGGAGGCTTAGCAGAGATGTTAATCATATTTCTTACACATTCAAAAACACTTTCTCCATATGATTGCATTCTTATAGAGTCAAATTTTGGCTCTCTAATAGATGCAGATATATCTATTACTTCTGCTGTCATTTCGTATCCTTTACCTGAACTGACTTTATCAATGGCCATACCTGATATAAGAGCCAATTTTTCGATTTCCCTGTAGTTCCAGCATCCTGTAGTTAAAACTGCAATTAAAAGTATAAATAACGTAAACAGAAAAACTTTATTCATTTTTTTTACCTCCATTGCTTCGGATAGGGTCTTTATCTGCAATATGTTCAGGCCTAAATATCATATACCATCTAGGTGCTCTAACACCTGTGTCCTTCAGAGCTTGCATATTGAAAGTAGTCAAATTCGTCATAAATGGTATACCAAAAGATTTAAGTTTTAGTAAATGAATGAGGACAAATGCCATTCCTACTATGTAACCATATAATCCAAGTACTGCTGAAAGTAAGATTAGGGCTATTTTAATAAAGAGTGAAGCTGCTCCAAGGGCAGGAGTTATAAGACTAGTAATACCTGATAGTCCAACTACAATTACAATAGGAGCACTTACAAATCTTGCATCTACAGCTGCTGAACCAAGAACTAAAGCACCTACAATACTTAAAGCCTCGCCAATATAAGCAGGCATACGAGTTCCTGCTTCACGAAGTATTTCGAATACGATTAATAACCCAATAAGTTCAAAAACAGTAGGCAAAGGTACTCCTAACCTAGAAGCATATATACTCATAATTAGAGGTGTAGGGATCATTTCTTGATGATAAGTAACTAAGGCTAGATATATAGCAGGTATACTTATGGTTAAAATAAAACCTAATAAACGAATAATTCTATTTATAGAGGAAAAGTAATAGCTTAAATAATAATCATCACCAGATTGAAAAACCTCAATAAAAAGAAAAGGCAGAGTCATAACTACGGGGGAACCATCCACGAAAAGCAGTATTCTTCCCTCTAATAATTTTGCCATAGCTACATCAGGCTTTTCAGTTGTAGAGGTAGTTTCAAATAAAGAAAATGGTTGCTTATCAATATATTCTTGAATATACTTTACATCTAAAACACCGTCTATACTAATATTATTGAGCTGAGAATATAAGGTAGATAAAATTTCTTCGCTGGCCAGACCCTCAATATAACATATACAAAGCTTTGTATATGTTATTTCTCCAAGGGTCATAAATTTAAATTTTAAATTATTTGTTCTAGCTTTCCTTCTAATTAAAGACAGATTTATAATCAGAGACTCAGTAAAACCTTCCCTTGGACCACGGAGTACCTTTTCTACAGTAGGTTCTTGGATAGCACGAGTTCTCCATCCTTTGCTTCCAATAATAATTCCTTCTGAGAAGTTTTGTAAAAATAATATAGTATCTCCATCTATAATTGCGTTAATAAGATTTAAGACACTAGTGGTTTTTTCACATTGAGGTGAAATTATAACTTGGCTTTGTAAATAATCCACTAAATCTAGTTTAGAGGATTCAATAATGCTATTAGTAATAGGTTTAATTATACTTTCATTTATAATATTGTCATCTACCATACCATCAATGAAAAGAATACAGCATTCCACACTATGGTCATTCCTATTTTCAAATTTTCTTAGTCTGAGGGTATCATCGTCTTTAAATATTTCTTTTATTGTATTTATATTTTCATCCATAGAAGAAGACAGATGGTATTTTTCAAAACTATTCATAATTATTACACCCTTATAACAAAAATATTAAAATCAGTTCTAATTAGTTTTACCTAATAAGGGGTAAATATGCTATAATTAGCAAGAAAAAAAATTTAATATATAACAGCAAGGGTGAAAGATATGAAAAACATAGGCACTATGAAAAGCAGTACATTATATATTATCTATTTTGGAATAGTAACTAAGATATTGTTATTCATTAAAGATATTCTTACTGCATCAAAAATTGGAGTAAACTATAAAATGGATTCATATTTATTGGCTTTAAGTACTATTATGTTAATTACAAAGATAGTAGGGGATGGATTAATTGTAGCTATTATACCTGTACTACAAGAAATACAAGAAAAACACGGAGAGAAAAGAAGAATAGAATATACTAATAATTTAGTAAATGTTACAGTAATACTTTCGTTTATCCTTATTATCATGGGATATTTATTAGCGCCAAAGATAATCATGATATTTGGTCCAGGATTTAAAGGAGTAGAACTAGAAAAAACCATTTTTTTATATAGAGTGGGTTTACCTATTATAATGGTGTCATGGATAAGGTCAATAGGAGGAGGATTTTTACAGGCAGATCATGCTTTTAGGGCAGGTGCAAAGGGAGGAGTTTCCAATGTATTAGTGTATATTATTTATTTAATATTCTTTGCAGAGAAATTTAATTTAACAGGACTTATGATAGCTGGAATTATAGCAGTTATCTCTCAGATATATATTCTCCTAAGGACAATGGAAAAGCATGGTTATAAATATGCATGGAAACTGGATCTAAAGGATAAATATTTATTAAAGGTGGTTAAATTTTTATTGCCTATATTAATAGGGGTAGGAGTTAACGAGTTGAATAATTCAATAGATAATGCAATAGCTTCTACACTTCCAATTGGTAGTATTGCAGAATTAAGCTATGCCAATGAGATAGTCAATTTATTTTTAGGTTTATTTATAACAGCAATAGTTACAGTTATATTCCCAGTTTTATCCGAGAGCCATAGTAAAAAAGACATAGAAAATCTGAAGGCAGGAATAAACCATGGAATAGTTGTTTTATTAAAGATAGCAATCCCAGTATCTATTATATTAATGACAATGGCAGAGCCAATAGTCAAGATAGTTTTTGAAAGAGGGGCTTTTAATGCGGAGGCATCATTTTTTACGGCTGCTGCATTAGGATATTATGCTATGGGGCTTACAAGTATGGCACTTATACCTTTAATTACTAGAGCATATTATTCAATACACGATATGAAGACTCCAGTTGTTATTAGTATTTTGGCTCTTGTGGTGAATATAATTATAGATTTAACTTTAGCTCCAATTATGGGAGCAAGTGGTATAGCATTAGGAACTAGTGCTTCTGTTATATTATCCTCGATAATAGGAATATATGATTTAAATCGAAGGCTACAATTTACAGAAAGAAAAGATATTAGAGGAATATTAGTAAAGTTTTCAGTTGCAGCAGTTATTATGACAACTGGTATACTCCTTACCTATGGAGCCTTTGCAACATCTCTAGATAATGTTTTTTTATACAATGTAATTACCGTAGGACTTTCCATTGCAGTTGGATTAGGTTTATATATATTGGTATGTAAAGTTTTGGAACCCATGACCTTATATTATTAAAATTTAGGATATGTTCTATAAAATATCTCTTAATGGTACTTTTATAATATCTATGTTAGAATAAGCTTTAGAAAACATCTAATTGATAGATTTTAATTTCCTTTTTATATACTAGATAAATTCATTTGGGAGGATACAGAAGGATGAGAATTGCTATAATGGGAGCTTCGGATTCAGTAGAGAAAATATATAAAGTTCTATCTCAAGAGGAAAAGAATATAGAATTTATTAAATATGCCGAAGATGAAATAAAAAAACTTATAGAAATAGCAAGAAATATTGATACTGGAATAGATGGTATATTTTTGACTGGAATAGGTGTTTATTCGGAGCTTTCTTCACAAATAAGATTTGAACAGCCAGTCGTATATACAGAAAGAGGTATAATAGGTATTATTAAAGCTATGTGCGAATTTCGTATGGATTGGAAAGATATTAAAAATGCAAGAATTGCTTTAGATATAATTGAGGAAAAAGATTTACTTGATGTATTTAATGAGTTTAATATAGAAGTCAAAAGTTATGATATTCAAAAATATTTACCTTCTAAGAATGAAGAGGACTATATAAAATATTATCTAGAAAAGTATGAGGAGAAACAAATTGATTGTATCTTTACATCTTTTGGATATATATATAATTATTTAAAAAATCATGATATTCCTGTTTATAGAATACAAGCAACGAATATTGATATTAAAAATCGATTTACTGAATTAAAGAATAGTATCAGATTAAAAAATATGAATGAACGTGTAACTCAAATACAGGTTATTCAAGTAGTTGAGAAGAATGGTGAACTTTATAATAGTATAGAGGGACAGTTTCAATTAGAAGAAGAAATTCTAATGTATTCTAAAGAGATTGAAGGAATGATGCAGACTATTAATACAAATGAATATCTTATTATATCGAATAAAGGTGCCTTATTGAGCCGAGAGAATATAAATTCTTTATCTAAGATAGTAAATAATTGTAAGTTAAATAATATTATACTTGGCATAGGAATAGGTGAAGGTGTAACTCTTTATCAATCTGAAATAAATGCAAGAAATGCCTTAAGGAAGAGTATTTCTGAAAAACAAGGTAATATTTATTTTTATGATGGAGAAAACGTAGTAGGTCCAATTCTTAGAGAAAGTCAAATTAAATACAAAAATTTAGCAGATAAAAAAACTCTACAATTATCTAAAGAAATTGGAATTAGTTACCAATATATTGAAAAAATTAATGGTGTAATAAATAAGTTAGGTAGAGATGAATTTACAAGTCAAGAACTCTCTGAAATCCTTTCTATAAGTGAACGTAGTGCGAATCGTATTCTAAAAAATATCATAGATAAGGGATACGGTGAGGAATCAAACTTGGAGAATTCATTAGGTGCTGGTAGACCCCGTCGTAAGATTAAAATCAAGCTAAAGCCATAGGATATATTTAAAACTCTAATTATTTTATTGATTAGAGTTTTTATAATGTAAGAAATATAAAGGATTATTGACAATTATAAAAAAATGTAATACAATTTAGACAATTAAGGACCTATTTAGGACACGAATGATAAATAATTATCACTTGGTTTTTCATTAGTAGCTTATATTTTATAGAATACTCCTATGAAAAAACATTTTCATTTTCCAAACTAAAGAGTTGTTAAATATTATAAAAGGAAGTGATAAGAAACATAATATATTAAATGAAGATTTAATTGATTAACCAATTTTGCTAACAATGAATACAGAAATTTTATAAAATTGATACTGAATTATAGTAGTTTGGAATATTTAAATGTGTCAAAGAGTATTTCTAAAAATTAAGATATGATTTAAATTAAGTAATTCTACAATTAATGAAAAGGTGGAGGTAAAAGATGGGACAAACAAATCATTTATTTTATGCAAATCACCCTATTATGTGGATTGTATCAATAATTGGTATATCCATTATATTAATCCAATCTGTATTAATAACTAGAAAATCAATTAAAGCTGGTTTAGATATGGGAATGGATCATTCTAGGATAAAAAAAGGTATTAAAACAAGTGCTATTGGCAGTGTAGGTCCAGCACTAGGAGTTGTGGGAAGTCTATTAGCCTTATTAGTTACTATGGGATCCCCTGTATCTGCATTTAGATTAAGTATAATTGGTGGATCTAACTTTGAGGCAATGGCAGCTAATTTTGGGGCTCAAGCCTTAGGATCAGAACTTTCTACTAATATGACTCCTGTTGTATTTACAAATGCTTTATGGACAATGGCATTAGGATCAATTGGATGGATAATATTTGTATATTTATTTGCACATAGAATGGATAAGGTAAATAACCTGTTAACTAGCGGAAGAAAGGCATTATTGCCAGCAGTGAGTGTAGGTGCTATGCTTGGATCTTTTGCCTATTTTAATGTGGGTAATTATTTAAAAGTTAAGACAAATCCAGATATAACGGTTTCAGCAATTTCAGGTCTAATTATTATGATTATTTGTTTGAAGTTAGGAGAAAAGAAATTCACTTGGTTAAAAGAATGGGCTCTAACAATTGCAATGTTTGGAGGAGCAATTATTGGAACTTTAACATTTTAGAGTATAGGAGGACTATATAGATGAACATTTATGATGAATATATTAAAGATATTACAAAGATTGGTAGATTTACTATGCTTCTTGGGCTTGTTGTAAGTTTCCTTCCTCCAGCAGTTATGACTTGGGGATTTGGATTTAATCCTGGACTTGGAGCAATTATAGCTGGAGCAATTTCTCAGATATCGGTTTCGGGAGCTTTTTATTTTAGTGAACCTATTAGTTATTTTCCCATTGTAGGTAGAGCTGGATTATATATGGGATTTCTATCAGGGAATTTGGTAAACATGAGAATACCAGCAGCAGTATCAGCTTTAGAAGGATCAGGTTATAAATCTGGTACTGATGAAGGAGCAATTATGGGAACTATAGGAATCGGAGTTTCTATATGGGTTGGAATTGTATTTTTATTATTAGCTGTATTTGCTGGGCAAACTGTTTTATCTGCATTGCCTGAATCCTTTATGAAAATGTTATCGCTAATTATTCCTGCATTATTTGGTGGAGTTTTTGCTCAATTTGCAATAAAGTCACCAAAAACTGGTGCGTTTGCTCTTACAATTGCTTTCATAATGACAAAAATTGTAGCTTTTATTCCAGGTCAGCCATCATTTATAGTTACTTTAGTAGCAGTATTTTCAACAATTGCGTTTGCTAAAAATCAATTAAGTAAGCAAATAGATAATAAATAAATCTAAGTAAGTTACTAATAAATAAATATTAGGAGGTCATAGTCTTGAATAAAGAAAGATTATTAAACAACCTAGTTGAGATGTTAAAGATTCATTCACCTTCAAAAAAAGAAGGAAAGTATGCAAGCTATCTTGTTGAACTGCTAGAGGGAATGGGGGCATCAATATACTTGGATGAAGGATATTTACAATATGGTGGAGACTCACCTTCAATCATAGCTAAGTTTTCTGGTGACATAGAAGGTGATGGAATTACACTTGCTGCCCATATGGATGTAATAGAACCTAATTTAGATGTAGAGCCAATAATAGAAGATAATATTATTAGAACTAATGGAACTACTACATTAGGTGGAGATGATAAAGGCGGAATAGCGAGCATTATAGAAGTTTTAAGGACTATTAAAGAAGAGAAGATATCACACAAAGACATTTATGTTGTTTTAACACCTTGTGAAGAAGTAGGTATGCTTGGTGCAAAACATTTTAATTGGGAAAAAGTTCCTAAAGACATGATGCCTTCAAAAAATATGGTAGTTGTAGATAATGCTGGAGCTGCTGGAATTATTGCACATTCTGCTCCAAGTAAGTATGATATTGAAATTAATTTTCAAGGTAGAAAAGCCCATGCCGGAATAGAGCCTGAAAAGGGTATAAATGCTATTAGCCTTGCGTCTTATGCTTTATCTCGTATGGATATAGGCAGAATAGATGATTTGACTACATCAAATATTTCCACAATAAGCTCTGAATTCCCTTCAAATGTAGTTCCGGATATGTGTAGAGTTACTGGGGAGGTAAGAAGTCATTCAGAAGAAAGAATTCTAGAAATTATTGAATCCTATAAAAAGATATGTGAAGATGCAGTCGAAAAATTAGGCGGAATATATAAATTTGACTATAAATGTGATTATCCGGTATTGAAACCAAAGGATGATTTGAGTTTTGCCAAAGAATTCTCTAAAATATATGAAGAAATTAATGTCCCTGCTGAACTTAAGGTGATTGGAGGAGGATCAGATAGCAATATATTTGCTAAACAAGGATTTAATTCAATTATTATTGGAGTTGGAATGTATAAGGTGCATACTGTTGATGAGTATTTAGAGATTGATGAGCTATTTAAAACAACAGAGGCGATTATTAGATATATAAAAAAGGATGAACAGTAAAATGGGCATTGAAAAAGAAAAAATGAAATCTAAAGTAATTTCTGCCATTGAGGAAAATCGAAACTTGATTTTCGATATAGGTAGAAAGATTTATCAAAATCCAGAACTTGGCTATAAGGAATTTGAAACTACAAAACTTGTTAAAGAATTTTTCAAGAATGAATTAAATCTTAATGTAGTTGATAATATTGCCTATACCGGTTGCAAAGCTCAAATAAATGAAGATAAATCTGGCCCAAAGATTGCAGTTTTAGGTGAACTAGATGGTATAGTTTGTAATGGTCATCAAGATGCTTTAGATTCAGGAGCTTCACACACTTGCGGACATAACATACAGATTGCAGGAATGTTGGCTGTGGCAATTGGACTTATAAAGTCAGATGTATATAAGGAATTAGATGGCAAAATTGATTTTATTGCAACACCTGCAGAAGAATTTGTAGAACTGGATTACAGAAATAAACTTAAGGAAAAAGGAATTATCAAATATTTTGGGGGAAAACAAGAATTAATAAGAAATGGCACCTTTGATGATGTTGATATTTCCATTATGTTTCATGTTCTAGATACAGGAGATAAAAAGGTATTGGTTGGTCCAGTAAGTAACGGATTTATTGGAAAGGATGTTAGGTTTATTGGTAGAGAGGCTCATGCAGGTAATGCTCAGCACAAAGGAGTAAATGCACTGAATGCAGCATTATTAGCCATGAATAATATTAATGCTCAAAAAGAGACATTCCTAGATAGTGATAAAGTAAGGATTCATCCAATCATAACAAAGGGTGGAGACATTGTAAATGTAGTACCAGCAGATGTGCGAATGGAATCATATACAAGAGCGAGAACCGTACAAGCAATGATAGATGCCAATGAAAAGGTTAATAGGTCATTGATTGCTGGAGCCATGGCTGTAGGTGCAAATATTGAAATCAAGGAATTACCAGGATATTTGCCAATGCTAAAACATCAAAATATGGAAGTGATATTATTTAAGAATCTGTTAAGTCTTGGAATTCCCCAAGATGATATAATACAAGGAGGAGATTTTACAGGCTCCTTTGATTTAGGTGATGTATCCCATATTATGCCGACTTTACATCCTATGTTCGGTGGCATAAGGGGAGAACTTCATTCAAAAGAATATTGTATAGTTGATGAGGAGTACCTCTATCTGGAGCCAGCTAAGGCATTAGCTTTAACCATAATAGATTTGCTCTTTGATAATGCAAAAGAAGCTAAGAATATCCTTAAAGATTTTGTTCCCGCTATGACAAAAGAAGAATACCTTAGTTTTATGGATTCAAATGATAAGATCATAAAAAAGGAGTTTTTAGATAAATAGATTTACATTTTAAAAGGAGTTTTCCTTATTATTAGACTCATTTCCTTCTCATTTGGAACCTATCGTTTTTATTTGAATATAATATATTGAGTTATAATTCAAATAAGGGAGGTTAAACCATGGAGATTAATCAAATAACATGCCCTATAGGATCAACACCATATATTATAAAAGCAGGAGATACATTCTTCCAAATAGCTAGAACCTTTGGAATATCTCTTAATGCTTTAATAGCAGCTAACCCTGGGGTGGATCCAAATAGATTGTTTATTGGTCAAGTAATTTGTGTACCAACAGCTGCTCCACCGCCACCTATATCTAGCTGTCCTACTTTAAGTATTGGCAGTAGAGGAGCTTCTGTAGCACAACTTCAAGAACTTCTAAGGAACGCAGGATTTAATCCAGGAGCTATAGATGGTATTTTCGGCACTGGAACACAGGCAGCCGTTATAGCATTCCAAAGAAGTAGAAATCTTGTACCTGATGGAATAGTGGGTAGAATGACATGGACTGCACTTGGTGTAAATTGTGCTCCGACTACAACCTGTCCTCCAGGAACATTTGCCTATACAGTTAGAGCTGGAGATACTTTCTTTACTCTTGCACAAAGATTTAACACTACAGTAGATGCTATTCAACGTGCTAATCCAACTGTGAATCCAAATAGCCTACAAATAGGTCAGGTAATTTGCATACCTTAATCTAAAATCTAAAAATTAATTAGATGATATAAGCTAGGGATATTCTCAAAACTGATGTTGAGAATATCCCTTTGTCTGTTTTATTCACCTTTTTGTAACCATCTAAATAATTGACATATTTTTTTATATAAGATAAACTAATAGGATAGAATATAATTGAAAGAGTTATTTTGAGGAGGTTTTGTTAAAGTGTCCACTAAGTATATATTCGTTACAGGTGGAGTAGTTTCATCCTTAGGTAAAGGTATTACAGCTGCTAGTTTAGGGCAGCTTTTAAAGAGCAGAGGACTTAAGGTTACTATTCAAAAATTTGATCCATATATAAATGTTGATCCAGGGACTATGAGCCCTTATCAACATGGCGAAGTGTTTGTTACCGACGATGGTGCAGAAACAGATTTAGATTTAGGTCATTATGAGAGATTTATTGATGTAAATTTGAGTAAATATAGTTCGGTAACTTCTGGTAAGATCTATTGGTCTGTACTTAACAAAGAGAGAAAGGGGGAATACAACGGTAGAACTGTTCAGGTAATTCCTCATATTACAAATGAAATCAAAGAAAGAATTATAAGAGCATCTAAGGAAAGAGATGTAGATATTGTAATTACTGAGATAGGTGGAACTGTAGGAGATATAGAATCCTTACCTTTTTTGGAAGCTATTAGACAAATAAAATATGATGTAGGCAAAGAAAATGTAATGTATATCCATGTAACTCTAGTACCGTTTTTATCTAAGGCAGGAGAGTTAAAGACTAAGCCTACACAACATAGCGTGAAGGAGCTTAGAGGCCTTGGTATTCAGCCTGATGTACTTATTTGTAGGACAGAGGTTCCTCTAGCTAGGGATTTGAGAGAGAAAATTGCTTTATTCTGTGACTTAGCTCCATCAGAAGTCATCGAAAATAGCGATGCTTCTACTATATATGAGATTCCTCTAATGTTAGAGAGAGAAGGTCTTCCGCAATTAGTCATAGATCATCTTAATTTAAAATGCGGAGAACTAGATTTATCTGAGTGGAATGAAATCGTTGATAGAGTAAATAATCCACAAGGTAAGGTGAAAATTGCTTTAGTAGGTAAATATGTTGAATTAAAAGATGCTTATATTTCTGTATCCGAGTCCTTAAATCATGGTGCCATAGCAAATAATGTGGAAGTTGAGATTAAGTGGATACATGCTGAGGAAATAAACAATGATAATTGTAATGAGTTATTGTCTGATGTAGATGGAATTTTAGTTCCAGGTGGATTTGGTGATAGGGGAGTAGAAGGTAAGATATCAGCTATTAAATATGCAAGAGAAAATAAGATTCCTTATTTAGGCATATGTTTAGGTATGCAGTTAGCTGTTATAGAATTTGCTAGAAATGTAGCAAATCTCAAAGGAGCTCACAGCTCTGAACTTAATTCAAGCACCGATTATCCAGTAATAGATTTGATGCCAGAGCAAAAGGATATAGATACTCTTGGCGGAACCATGAGATTAGGTTTATATCCATGTAAGATTAAAGAGGACACTAAGGCTTTTGAAATATATAATGATGAAATTATATATGAAAGACATAGGCATAGATATGAGTTTAATAATGAATATAGGGATAAGCTAGAGGAAGAAGGACTTGTTATAGCTGGAGTATCTCCTGATGAAAGATTAGTTGAGATGATTGAATTAAAAGATCATCCTTGGTTTGTAGCAGTTCAATATCATCCAGAATTTAAGTCTAGACCAACGAAAGCTCATCCATTGTTTAGAGAATTTATTAAAGCAGCGATAAAATAATGCACAATTCAAAATGAAAACAAATGCACAATTCACAATGCACTAGGTGAACAAACCCTAAAGGACTACCGAATTATACCCTGCGGGGCAAATATCAGTAGCTAAGCGATGTACACAAAATTGAAAATCACAATTTTGGTACCCTGCTTAAATGCACAATTAAAAAAGCGACCACAGGTCGGACAAAAGACCCAATAGCTAGACTTAAACAATTGTGAACTGTGAATTGTAAATTGTGAATTGATTAAAGGGGGGCTATATGTGAAAATTAGAAAAGGCTGGAAAAAGGGAGTTACTACAATTTTAGCTTCAGCAATATTAGTATCATCTATCCCAAGCTATGGTGCAGCACCTAGATTTAAAGACGTATCTGCTAGTCATTGGGCTTATACTTATATTGAAGAAATGGCAAGCTTAGGATATATAGCTGGAACAGGTGATGGAAAATTTTTGCCTGATGCACCTAAAGGTATATTAAACTTTGATGCAGCTATGTCGCTGATGGCAAGATTAACTAATCCTACAACAACAGAGAAAACTAATGCTTCCTATGCTTATAATGCGTTATTGAATGAACTTAAGATAGAAGATTGGGCTAAGGAAGGACTAGCTATTGCTTTATATAAAAATATAATTACAGAATCACAACTGAGAACTATCTCCAAGAATGGACAAATCAAAAAGCCAATTAGTAAAATAAATACATGTGAATATTTAGTTAAAGCTATGGGTTTAGAAGATACTGCTAAAAACAAACAAATAGTATCATTGACTTATAAAGATGTAATGAGTATGTCTGCTATTCAAACTAAATATGTATCTGTTTTAATAGATGCTGGAGTATTAGATCCTAAGGGACAGGGAGATGGTACATTTGGTCCTAATACTCAACTGACAAGAGCTGTAATGGCTAAGATGATGTCCACAGCTTATGATTATATGAAAGGCAATCCTACAACTCCAACAACTCCTACAACTCCCGAAACGCCGAAGAATGAGACTGAGACATTAAGAACTGTAATGATAAAGATTTCAGATGTAGGAGTATATAAATTCCTAATGGTAGAAGATACTAATGGTGGAGAAGTTGCTTATCAAGTAATGAATAACACATCTATAACTGTAGATGGAAAGGCAACTACTTATCTTGGATTGGCCGAGGGGCAAGAAGTAGAGTTGAGTATTAAGAAGGGGACTAAAGAACTTATATCAGTTAAAGCAACATCCCTTGAAGAAGAAATATCAGGTAAAATAAAATATTTAAACTCTACTACATCTAAAATGACTGTTGAATATACAGAGAACAAGAAAACTGTATCTAAAGATCTTACTGTAGATAAAAATGCAGATATATATTTAGATGGTAAGTCTGCATATTTAAAGAATTTAAAAGAAGGAGATTTAGTAGAGTTAAAGGTTAAAAATGGAGTAATATATGATATTGAAGCTGAGAGTAAAGAAAAGAAGGTAGAAGGTATCATAAAGGAAATAACTCCTGTTAAAGATAGTAAAGATAAAGAATATAATATCACTATAGTTGATTCTAAAGATAACACATATAAATTTTTAATTAATAGTAAAACTTATATAACTAGGAATAATAGAGTGACAAAACCAGAGGATTTAAAGGTAAAAGATGAAGCCCATATCATAGCTGAATACGATGTAGCTACAGATATAGAGGCAAAAGTAGTTAAGAAAAACATTAAGGGTCTTATAGTTAAGATGACTACTGTACTTCATCAAAATACTGAACTTGTAATCTTAAACCAAGATACTAAGAAGGAAGAAACTTATATTCTTGGTAAAGATGTATATATTAGAGTAGATAAAAAGATTACTAATTCTCTAGACTTAAGGACTGGATTCTATGTTGAAGTAGTTACTGAAGGTGATGAGATTACTGAAATAGAGGCAGATTCTAGAGGATTAGAGGCCACTGTAATAGGTAAGATTGATTATATAAATTCCAGAACTGGAGATATAACATTAATAATTGAATATTTTGATTTAGATGGTTCAAAATATGGTGATGAAATAACTGTCTATGTTAAATCAGATGTAGTAGTTGCTGATAGAAACCTAAGGTCAATATCTTTTTCAGATTTACGAAGAGGAGATAGGATAAATGTAATTGGTAGCTATGATGGTTCTTCATTTATAGCAAATACTATACAATTGAGATAATATTAAACTAATTAAAATAGTCCATTGGGTTGTAAGTTTAAACCAATGGACTATTTTTTATAGTGGATAGGAGTTCCAAGAAATCGACTCCTAATGCTTCTCTTGGAGGCTTTTTCTTATTATACTTAAAAGAAAATGGAAATTTTTCATAATTTGTTATATAATGATATATGTCTGGCATATCTTAAGATATGCTAAATATGCAAAAAAGGGGGTAGAGAAGATGAAGAAGTCAATATTGGCAGTTGCTCTAGTTTTAGCTATGATGCTTACTCTAGTTGGCTGTGGTGAAAAGGCTCCAGTATATAATGATAGTACATATGAAGGTACTGGACAGGGAAATAATGGAGATATCACAGTTTCAGTAGAAGTAAAGGATGGAAAGATTGCAAATGTAGAGGTATTATCTCATGAAGAGACAGAAGGAATCTGTGAGCCTGCAATAGAACAAGTACCTGCAAGTATAGTAGAGAAAAATTCAACGGAGGTTGATACAGTATCAGGAGCTACTAATACTAGTAACGGTATTATAGAAGCTGTAAAGGCTGCACTTGAAGGTGCAAAATAATAAATAGAATAAAAAATGCTGCTTTTATATATGAAAGCAGCATTTTACAAAGGGAGACTAATTAGTCTCTTTTTTAGTCTATTCTGTTCTTATAGCTTCCAATGCGGATAAATTCATAGCACGTCTAGCTGGGAAGTATCCTGACATTATTCCTATAAGGGCTGAGAATGCCATGGCAGCAAAGATTAACCATATTGGGATTATAGATATCTTTGTAGCTCCATATGCACCTATAGCCTGACCAAATTGTCCACTAAATTTATTTATAAGGAAGGATATCAAATAGGAAAATCCTACTCCAAAAACACCTCCCGTAAGGCCTATAAGTGCCGATTCAAATAAGAATAGTCTCTTTATATCCTTAAGGGAAGCACCTATTACCTTCATTACTCCAATTTCTTTAGTTCTTTCATATATGCTCATTACCATGGTATTTGTAATACCTATAGCTGCTACTAAAAGTGATACTGCACCGATACCGCCTAGTACAGCTTGGATTACTGCAGCTTGTTTTTTCATGGATTCTAGCTCATCGTTCAAACTATAGGCTTCATATCCCATTTCTTTGATTTGTTTTTGAACTTCCTGAACATTTTTCATATCGTTGACTTTAACATCTACTTTATTGTATCCAGTTTCTTTTTTTCTGCCTGGCTGAGGTTTTTGATTTTCAGCTTTTTCTTTTTCTTTTAGAAGTTTTTGAACTTCTGTAATAGGCATATAGATTCCATATCCTGTTTGCCAATCACCCTCAGTTAATACACCTGCAACCTTAATTTTATATTCTTTATAGCTTGGTTTCTTCTCTCCAGGACTAGACCAACCATAATTTGGGTCTAAGGTAAGGGTCATTCTATCCTTCATAAGGTTTATTTTTGGTTCTCTCCAAACCCTTGACTTCGGTTCATAGAAACTATCTTTCATTCGCCCGCCAAATACTACTGTTAACTCATCATTTTTACTTAGGAGTCTGCCTTCTGCTACTTCGAATCCAAAGGCTTCCATAGAATCAGGATCTATTCCTCTAATAGGAGCATTGGATAGGTATCTCCCATTAATTATGGAACCATAGGCTTCTAGCATTGGACTTACAGCTGCAACATTAGGTATTAATTTAAATGAGGCTACAGCTTTGTCATCTAAGACTGCTTGCTTTTGTCCAGGCTGTTCTACCCAACTCTTTTGAACATTTATAGTAGTCAAGCTGCCCCATTGAGCTATTTGCTCCTCAAAGGATTTACTCATTCCAAAGCCAAGGCTAAGCATTACTATGATGGAGCTAGCTCCTATGATTACTCCAAGGACTGTAAGAAAGGTTCTTAGTTTTCTTCTCCACAGATTTTTTATTCCCATTCTAAATAAGTCTAAATTACTCATCTAGGGCCATTTCCTTTTCTTTTTTCTTTTTCTTGTAGAAAATAAAACCTCCTACTCCAGCTCCTATGATTATTAAACTAATCCATAGCCATTTAGATTTGAGAATTCCCTTGATCCCACCAGGTTTCATATCATCTGGAGTTGGCATTTCACCAGGGAATTCCTCCATTGGAGGCATTTCTGTTACATTTAGTGTAAATTCTTTTCTTAGTTCTTGTTTTTGACCTGTGGAGTCTTCGTAGGTAAATAGTACAGCACCTGTTAATTCACCAGGCTGAGATGGTATTACCATTCCTTCAAAAAATTCACTACTACCACTATCGAAATTACCAACATAATAGCTTCCGTTTTCAGTTTGGAAATCTCCTTCTAATTTAACCATCATATTGTATAGAGTAACTTTACCGGTATTATAGAACTCCAATGATACTGGAAGTGGCTGACCTACCATTGCATCAGGATAAAGCTGTAATTCTGCAGTTTCTAGTCTTGATTGTTGGACTACAGGAACTCCAATTAACTCAATATCTTTTAATTCAGTACCTTCACTATCTTCATATTCAAAGTTTGCTGTTATAGTATGAGTCTTTGCAATGGCATCTGGTACAGTAAACATAGTAATAGTTTTTTCAACTCTACCTTTAGGTGGTATAGAGTCGATATAGAAAGTATTTGAGCTATCTACTGGTGTAAATGCAGAGTTACCAGCCTTTTCAGTATCCTTGGTAGCACCAGATTCTGCTGTTAAAAATATTTTTATGTTTTTTACAGCCTTGTTGCTAGAAGTATTATAGAAGGAAAGAGTCATCTCAAAATTTTCTCCAGCTTTAACAAGTTGTGGCTCGAAACTATATTTATCTATGATTAACTTTGGTTTGCCCTTAGTAGAATCTCCAGTTTCTGGTGCTACTACAAATACACCTACGAATTGTTCAACTGTATCTTCTTTTCCTAAATCATCTACATATTTTACTGTGATTTTAATAGGGTAGTTTTTAGTTTCAGAGGCTTTTGTAGTTAAAAATTTAAAATTAACTTTTTCTGTAGCACCCTTAGCTAAGGAATTAAGTTTTATAGTGCTTACTGTTTTAGGTACTACTCCACTTTGGTCTTCACTGCTAGCTGTGATGACCACATTCTTTGCATCTGCTTGCCCTTGATTTCTTATATCAAAACTTATATCTACTTCTTTATTTTGGCCAATGGAGCCTGTAGGGGAAACTAAGTTCTCTATTATTAGATTAGAAGATTGACCTTTATTTCCAGCAACAGTTATAAAGAAGTTACTTTTATCTTGTATAGCTTGATTTTTTACATCTTTATAGGATAAGTCTAATTTTAGCTCATAACTTCCGCCTGCTAATGTTTTTGAAGACTTCAATTCAAAATATATATAGGTTTTCTTACCAGCTTCTAGAGATTGAACTGTCTTATAGTTTACACCGTTTGCTAATGTAAATCCTTCATTGGTTAGACCTTCTAGAGTTACTCTTAGATCCTTTGCAATGGCACTGCCTATATTTCCTATCTCAAAGCCTACGGCAATAGTTTCCCCTGCATTAACAGTAGAAGAAGGCATGATATCTACTCTATTGACTACTAATTGCGGTGAAGTCTTATCTTGTGCCACTCTGATGTTGATATTTTCTGTTAATGTGAATTTCTGTGGTGGTACATATCCTTCTTCTCCAGGCCACCCATATTCTTCACTATAATAAGTTATATTTAGTGGTAATGAATAATTTTTACCATCAGCTGATTCATCTACTTTTACTCTAAAAGATAAGGTTCCTGTACTGCCATCCCTAAGATTTCTGATACTATCATGTGAAGAGCCATCGATATAGACTACTCCAGTGGATTCACCACTTAAGCTTCCAGAAATATTAGTTGCATAACCATTTCCAGTATTTGTAAGTTTCACTGATACAGAGACAGTTTCTCCTGCCTTTGCAGTATAGGTATTTGAATTACTGATTACTAAATTAGGATTTCCTTCACCATAGGCAAATCCTATATTTGGTACTTGAAGTATAACTAATAATACTGCTAAAAAAATACTTAAAACTCTTTTCATCTAATTTACTGCCCCCTTTATTATGTTTTCATTTTCTGTAATCTTTTCTATATGTCCATCCCTTAGATATACTACCCTATGTGCATAATCAGCGATCTCTACGTCGTGAGTTACTATAATTAGGGTTTGTTTAAATTCGTAAGCCATTCCAGTGATTAGATTCATAATCTCAAGTGTAGTTCTTGTATCTAGATTTCCTGTAGGCTCATCAGCAAATACTATTTGTGGCTTACCTACAAATGCTCTTGCAATACTTACCCTTTGCTGCTGTCCACCACTCATCTCGGAAGGTTTATGGTGAAGTCTCTTTTCTAGTCCTACATCAATTAACATTTGTTTTGCCATTTTCTCTCTATTAGCTTTTGGTATGCCTTGGAAAGTAAGACCTAGACTTACATTTTCTAAAGCTGAAAGAGTAGGGATTAGATTATAGGATTGAAATACAAAGCCCACATATTTCTGACGAAATTTAGTTACATCTCTTTCATTCATCTTGTGTATTGGATATTTACCTATGGTGATTTCACCCTTTGTGGGTTTTTCCAAACCTGCCATCATGTTCAATAATGTAGACTTACCAGATCCAGATGTGCCAAGTAAACATATAAATTCTTCTTTTTTAATGGACAGAGATACATTATCAAGGGCAATAATTTTTTCATCTCCCATTCTATATACCTTTCTTAAATTGCTTAATACAATTAGATCCTCCAAAAATTAGTTCACCCCCATGTAATTATTGCTAATTCCATTTTACCATAATATAGTTTATTAAATAGTTACAATATTATTAAAGTTTATATATCTATCTTACAGTTTTGTAAGAAGCGGTGAAGGCGCATATATGGCTAAAGTTGACTTTTAGGAGTCTATATTTTTGTTAAATTAAAGGATTTTTATTTTTTATGTCGAATATTTATATACCATAAGAAGATAAAAGAGGGTGAGGGTATGAAACTTATAGAATTAAGGGAATTTTGTAAAGAAAATATTTTAGATGAAAAGATATTTATAGTTCCAACAAGAACCATAGGAATGCAAATCGTAAATAAGATGGCTAGAGATGGCTATCCTTCTATAAATCTTAGGACAGTGACCCTAAAGGGTTTAGCTTTTGAGATGTGTGAAGAATATATTGCAAATAACAATAAATTGATAATTGACGATATTCTAGGAAACAATTTGATCATAGGCATACTTAAGGATTTATCTAAGTTAGATTCGGACAGTTTTTTCTTCAGATCAAATCTAATAGATTCAAAAACTGCTGAAGAAGTATATAAGGTAATAATGGAGTTAAAATACAGTGGATTAGAACATTTTCCAGAAGTAAAGAATCTAGACAAAATATATATGGAATACAAAGCCAGACTAAAGAAATTAAATGCTGTAGACTACTGTGACATAATTATTGAAGCATCAAATTCATCAAATATAAATCTATATCGGGAAAAGAAAATAGCTATAGCATCTAATATTGAATTTAATAATGCAGAAGAAATACTATTTAAGAAATTCAAAAATTGTACAAGGATTAAAATGCCTGTTAAATCAGTTGAAGGCCGTCCAAAGAATTATTATTATAAAGAGAATTCAGGGAAGACAGAATTTGAAAATAAAAATATTAAGTTTTATGAAGGCTATGGAACAAAGGAAGAAATAGGGATTATTTTAGAGGACATCAAGAGAAAAATAATCCCGCTTGATGAAGTAGTTATAGCATATACCAATAGTAAATATGTCAATTTAATTAATATTGAATTGGACATACATGGAATACCTGGAAACTTTGGTGGGGGTTTAGATATTGAATTCAGCAGTGTTTATAGATTTATAAATACTATTTTTACATGGGCTGTAAATTATTATAATGTGAAGGAAATAAAACCTATTTTTATCAATGATGACATTAAAATAGATAAATTTTCTGCTCCTGAAATGTATGAGGAACTAGTAGAATGTAAGATTGTATCCTTAAAGAAAAACTATGATAGAGTATTAAAATTAGAAGATGATACTAATATAGCCATAGAAAGAGATAAGAATTTAAATAAATTTCAAGCAGAGAAAAGAATCTGGCTAAGAGAATTTTTTAGGGGGATATTTGAAGCTATACCAAGAGATGATTATATTAGATTTGATCAATGTATTCCAAAGTTTATGAGTTTAATAACAAGGTATGTAAAGAATGTAAATAAATATGATGGAGCTGCGAAACAAGTAGTCTTAGAAATTCTGGATAAAATTGGAGATATTAATATGGAAGTTAGTAGGCATGAGTATTTTGATATAGTTCTATCCTATATTAAACAAAGTAAGATACTTAGATCCCAACCTCAGCCGGGAAGTATATTTATTACAAGTCTTAAAAGTGCAGGATATACGGGAAGAAAGAATCTTTATTTAATAGGGTTAGATAGTACTAGCTTATCTAATAAGGCAGTAGAATCACCTATTCTGCTTGATACGATCAGAACTAAAATATCTGACAAGATTTCCTTTGCAAATGATAATTATGAATATAAAAAATATAAGGTAAGAGAATTATTAACGGCTGATTTTGAGAACATATCCATAGGTTATTCAAACTTCGATACGGTCAACATAAAAGTACAATCGCCATCTCAAATATATAATGAGTTAAAGGATATAATGGGAGAAAGAAAACAGGAGAAATATGAGGAGAAGAAAAGAGTAATTCAAGGGAGAGATATGGTTAAATCTGCAACCTCACTGGAGACCTTGGCTGAATGCCCTAGGAAATTTTATCTTAAAAATATAATGGGCTTAAGTCCTAAAGAAGATGCAGATATCAGAGTTGATAGATGGCTTGATGGAAAAACAAAGGGCATCATAGTACATGAAGTATTAGATAGTTATTTTAATTTAAATGAAGAAGAACAGACTAAAGAGAAAATAGTGGAATTAGTGGAGAAACAGTGTATTGAATCAGCGAGAGATAATGTCTGTCTGCTTCAAGAGGTATATCTAAGAGAAAAACAAAATTTAATAAATGCATGTGGAAATATAATAGATATTGCAGATAATGATAGTGAATGGACAGTACTGGTAAATGAATTATCCTTTGGAGATAAAAGAAGGAAGAATAATAAAATATTTGGTGTACTTCCTAAACAGAGGATAGATATTATGGGATTAGAATTAGATATATCAGGATCTATAGACAGGGTGGATATAAATAATATAGATAAGAATGTATTCAGAATTGTGGATTATAAAACAGGAAGTATGGATAACTTTGAAAAAAGATTAAGGTTTTCCACAGGTAGAGGTAAAAATAAAGACTACGATTATTCAAAAACACAAAAACTTCAGTATTATATTTATAAAAAAACATTAGAGAAAATATTAGAATCTAAAAAAGATATATCTTTAAGACCAGAAGTATGCAAATTTACTTATATATTTGAAGGTCATGAAAAGAATGGGATTATTGATTTGGATTTCAGTGAAGAATTTATAAATGTAATAGAAAATAGAATAAAGACTTTATTAGATATGGATATATTAGAGGAACAATCTCAAGTAATATTTGATTCAGAGGGTATATGCAGATATTGCGATTATAGTCCTATATGTATGGTGGACAAGGGGTTAACTAAAGTAGAAGAGGAGGGAGGATATGGTAAATAAAGAGGGACTAATAAGAGAAGAAATGAAAAAGAGAGAAGAAATAATAAACATCTTTGATAAAAATTATATTTTAGAAGCGGGAGCCGGTGCAGGGAAGACCACTATAATTGTGCAACGGATTATCAATCATATTATTACATCAGAAATAAATCCTGCTAATTTAGTAGCAATTACATTTACTAAAGCAGCGGCAACTGAATTAGCAGAAAGGATTCAATTAAAGGCTCTGGAATATCTTAAAGGAGAAACTAATCCAGAAATAATTCAAAGGCTCAAAGCCGTAGATAAGATATTTATCGGAACCATACACTCCTTTTGTGAGTTAATTTTAAGAGAAATGCCCTTTGATGCTGACATCACTCCGGATTACCAAATAATAGAAGATGATGAAGAGTTTCATAATGAAATATGGTATAGGTTTTTAAGGGATAGAGAAGAAGAATATAAAATGATTATAGATTTACTGTCAAAGGTAAATATTGATTATAAAGAATTGAGAAGTAAGGCAATTTTAGCTCTTGAAAATCCAGACATTAGATTTAGTGGCTATGAAGATGATGATTATAAATTTGAGGAAATCGAAAAGGAATTTGAAGATATAAAGAAGGATTATGGGTATTTAAATATAGAGCCTTTTAAGAATAATTCTAATCTAGCGAAACTGTTTCGCTCCATATTAGAAGAAAAACAAAGTCTAATAAATTATCTAGATAGTATTCTAAAGGAATATGGTAAGGAAGAGTTTGATATAGAAGTGATATTTGAAAAAATCATTGCTAAAAAGTACTGGAACTTAGATAATGCTCATGAATATAAGAATTTAATCGAAGGAATTTATGGTATATATTATAAACTAAATGCTATGGTATATAATTATTGCACAGAGTTTATCAATATGGCTGTAGATTATAAAAAAGAAAGATATCAAGGGAAACTTACCTTCAATGAGTTATTGTATAGGGCTTCTAAATTAATTAGGGAATCTTCAACAGCTAGAAAACATTTTAAAAATAAATATAAGTACTTCTATATAGATGAGTTTCAAGATACAGATCCTATGCAGGCTGAATTAGTACTTCACTTAACTGATAAGGAAACGGAGTATAATGGTGTAAGGCGGTGGCAGGATTGTAAGCCCGTGGCAGGTTCTCTATTTGTAGTAGGTGATCCCAAACAGTCTATATATAGATTTAGAAGAGCAGATATTACAATATATAATCAAGTAAAAGAAATAATATCAAATAATGGAGAGGTAATACACTTAGATATTAATTTTAGGTCATCTGATGATATATGTAACTGGGTGGAATCTACATTTAGGAATAAAGATAATATTAGCTTCGGATTTGACGAATATTCTACTGATGTGCAGGCTGGATTCACAGGTATATTGAGCTTATGGAATAACGAGAATTTAGAAGAACGAACAGTAAGAGGAATTTATAAATACAATTATCCAGAAAAGGAAGATCAAGAATATGTAGCTAATATTGTAGGAGATATCTTAAGGAATTACTATATTACTGAAAAAGTTAGAAAAAGAAAAGAAGAAATAATAGATGGGGAGAAGGATTATTATAATATCAATAGAAAAGTAAAAGAAGGAGATATAATGATCCTCACAAAGACCAATGAGGAAACTGGATTTTATCTTAAATCATTGAAGGATAGAGGGATATCTGCTGTATTGGCAGGAGAGAAAAACCTTGGAGACACTAGAGAGGTTCTGAATCTATTTATTTTGATAGATTCCTTAGTTGATTATAGAGATAACATAAAAATAGTATCAGCTCTGAGAAATTCCTTTTATTTAGATTTAGAAACTATAGAATTGTTTATGGAGGATAATAAAAATTTATCACAATTTATTTTCTTAAAAAATAAGATTGATGAAATTAAACACCTGAGCGTTAAAAAGGCATTTACCCATATGAATGAAATTGTTGATTTATCAAGAGGACTTAGCCCAATAGCCTTTATTGAAAAAGTTGTAGAGAGTCAGATTGGTGTTTATGATATTCATAGACAATATGAGAGGTTGGAAAGAAGAGATGCAGATTCTGCTCTTAGGCAAACTATAGAAATTTTAAAGTCGAAAAACTGTGGCAGTATATATGAAATAAGAGAAGAATTAAAGAATTTAATAAGAGCTAAGGTAAATTATGAATTGCCTGTAAGTAAAGAAGAAGCAGAAAATGCTGTAAGAATAATGAATATTCATAAATCAAAGGGGTTGGAAGCTAATATAGTTATACTAGTTGGTGCACACAAAAAAAGAACTATTTCTTCTAGTACTCACTATGTTCAAAAGGATGAGAATAATAGAAGTATTGGATTCATAGTTTATGCAGGAAGCCATAATATCCTTGGACCAAAGGAAATGGAAAGAAAAGAGAAAGAAAAACTCTTTATGGAAGCAGAAGTTGATAGGATTTTATATGTAGCAGCTACTAGGGGAAAATCAGTATTGATTGTAGCTGATGCTATTGATGAGAGAAGTTTCTTATATCCTCTATCTAAAAATATAAATAAGGAAATAAAGCTAGAAAATGAAATAGAAACTAAAATAGAAGATTTAATGATATCTGAAGAAAAGAAAAGAGAATTAGATATTACTAAGGATTCAAGAGTAATAAAAGAGATATCTAATCCTAGCTATTTAAAAGTTACTCCATCCCAGTTTGAATTAGCGAGAGATGATGTTAGAGAATCTGGCTACGAGAGGAGAAGAAAAAAATATATAAGCCCTAGACTTAGAAATACTAGAATATTAAAACCGAAAGTTATGGGGCCTAGGGGGAAGATATATGGCAGTATTATACATAGAGCCATAGAAATTCTAATTAATAAAAGTAATAAATTAAATAATGTTAGTGAAGATATTATTGATTATGCTTTAGATATATCAATTAATGAAGGTATGGACAATTTAGAAATTAATAAAACAAATATTGGATTATTCTATTCTATTGCTAATAATAGAGTTGAAGAAATACTTAATATTGCAATTGAAAAAGGAAACAAAGAGGCTAGGGATATAATTAAAAGAAGGATTTACAAATATGCCAGAAAAATATTAAATAATTTTATAAACAATGAAGATATCTTAGAACTTTTTAGAAATGCAAAAAAAGTATTTCCTGAATTATCCTTCACCATAGCAATAGATGAGAAGAACGAAGCTGCTTTAAATAGGATATTAAGCTTTTTATTTAAAGATGAGACTAAACTTGCAGAGAAAGGTAATAAAACCATACTTATTAATGGAACAATGGATTTGGTAATTCAGTCTGAGAATGATAACTGGACAATCGTTGATTATAAGACAGATATTTGCTTTAGTAAAGACATGGATAGAAAGCTGAGGAGAGACTATACTTCACAATTAGAGGGTTATAAAATATTATTTGAAGAGATTATGAGAGATAAAAATATAAAAGTAGATAATTTATTGTTTTATTCAACATTTAATGATAGAGTAATTGATATATATGGTAAGGTATTAATTTAATAAGAGTATAGATTCAATATCTTGTTACTATATTATCAATATGATATAATAAATCCAAATACATAAGCAATGGAGGGGACATTATGGAAAAGGCAATGATTAGACTTAGAATGAGTACTCAAGATGCTCATTATGGTGGGAATTTAGTAGACGGTGCTAGAATGTTGGCGTTATTTGGAGATGTAGCTACAGAATTACTTATTAGACATGACGGGGATGAAGGACTATTTGTAGCTTATGACAAGGTAGAGTTTACAGCTCCAGTATATGCAGGAGATTATATCGAGGCAGTAGGAGAAATTGTAAAGGTAGGGAATACTTCTAGAAAAATGGTATTTGAGGCTAGAAAGGTTATAATACCTAGACCAGATATTAGTCCATCAGCTTGTGATGTACTAGAAGAACCGGTAGTAGTTTGTAGAGCAGAGGGAACTTGCGTAGTTCCAAAGGATAAGATAAGGAAGTAATGCACAATGCACAGTTCACAATTCACAATTGAAAAGATTAAAATCCAAATGTTTTATTCAGTGTGACAATTATCTTATCACTAGATAAACAAAATAGGCGAAGAATCTGAGAATTTAATTGTGCATCGTGCATTGTGAATTGTTAATTGAATAATAGGGGGGCGTTTATATGGAAAAATTAATTATCACTGCTGCTATTTGCGGTGCAGAAGTAACTAAGGAGCACAATCCAGCTGTTCCTTATACTGTAGAGGAAATTGGTAGAGAAGCAGAAGCAGCATATAAGGCTGGAGCAAGTATAATTCACCTTCATGTTAGAGAAGATGATGGTACTCCAACTCAAGATAAATCTAGATTTAAAGCTTGTATGGATGAAATCTATAAGAGATGTCCTGATGTTATTATCCAACCTTCTACAGGTGGAGCAGTTGGTATGACTGATGAAGAAAGACTTCAACCAACAGAGCTAGGGCCAGAAATGGCAACTTTAGATTGTGGTACTTGTAACTTTGGCGGGGATGAAGTATTTGTAAATACTGAAAATACTATTAAAAACTTTGGCAGACTTATGATTGAAAGAGGAGTTAAGCCAGAGGTAGAAGTATTTGATAAAGGTATGGTTGACTATGCAATCAAATATGCTAAGCAAGGCTTCATAAAAGAGCCAATGCACTTTGATTTTGTATTAGGCGTGCAAATGGCTGCAACTGTTAGAGACTTATCATTTATGGTAGATAGTATTCCAGCAGGATCTACTTGGACTGTAGCAGGAATAGGTAGACATGAATTCCCATTAGCAGCAGTTGCCATTACTATGGGTGGACATGTTAGAGTAGGTTTTGAAGATAATGTATATATAGAAAAGGGAGTATTAGCTAAGTCAAATGGTGAATTAGTTGAAAAGGTTGTAAGAATAGCTAAAGAACTAGGTAGAGAAATAGCTACTCCAGATGAAGCAAGAGAAATATTAGGATTAAAGAAGAGATAGATAATTGAGTAAGTATCAAAATTAGTGGCCGTTTTAGTTAATCAATATGCTAAGGGTTAAGGCTGTACTGATTTTGATACTTATTTTTATTTAATTAATATTGAAAGATAAATATCTTCTATGATATTATTAGGGCAAGGCAATCGATATGCAGGGTGTGATACCATCTCATTTCATAAAAGAAAGGAGGTGGTGTGATATGAGTACATTTCAAGCAATCTCTTTAATTTAAATATAGTATAATTAATAGTGAATAGATAGTTTAATATAACTATTTATTCACTATATTTTTTATAAAGTGAAATTATTAAATTAACTATATCTATTTAGTATATATAGTATAATAT
>NZ_JAHLOH010000050.1:0-103287 GCF_018917285.1 Tissierella carlieri
TACTTTATGCTTAAAAAATTTCAAGGTAACAGCCATTATGCAGCTCTCGGCCATGTTGCTCATAAGTTGGTTCGTGTAATATTTAAAATACTAAAAGATAATGTTGCCTTTAATTTAGAATAATTTTTAGAAAAATATATTTTTTAAAAGCATATTTTAAATAGGCTTATTTTGTCATGCCTTTTTTAGATATAATTATTTTTAAAAAAATTTATCTTTTTTATCTTGACAATTCATAGTTGGTCTCCTTAAAAATTATGATTACATCCGTATATTATTGGCATAATTCTATAAAGTATTCAATTATATTGATAAATTATATGAAGTTATATAAGAAAAGCTTCTGGCGAAGCATTAGAAGTATCTTTCCTTGAAATACATTAAGGTCAAGTTAATATTTAAAAAGAATAATTTGTAAGAGCTTTTCTATAGATTAAAAAAACCTATAGACATAATTTTTAATAAATAATTAGTCTATAGGCTATATATAATATTATCCCTCAAGGTAAGCCTTTCTTACCCTTTCGTCTGCTACCATTTTTTTTGCACTACCCTCCATTTCTATTTCTCCATTTCGGATTATATAAGCTCTCTCTGCTGCATTAAGAGCCATATTTGCATTTTGTTCTACTAGAAGAACAGTGGTTCCCGTCTCGTTTATATTCCTTATGATAGAGAATATTTCCTTTACTATTATTGGAGCAAGTCCCATAGAAGGCTCATCTAACAAAATAAGTTTTGGCCTTGACATTAGAGCACGACCAATTGCAAGCATCTGTTGCTCCCCTCCTGACAGTGTTCCAGCCATTTGTTCTTTTCTTTCAAGAAGTCTTGGAAATAAAGAAAATACATTTTCAAAGTCCTTCTTAATTTCTCCTTTATCGTTTCTCGTATATGCTCCCATTTCCAAGTTTTCCATTACGCTCATTTTTGAAAAAACTCTTCTTCCTTCTGGAACATGAGATATTCCTAATTTAACAATACTCGTAGCATTTAAAGAATTGATTTTTTCTCCATTGAACTTTATTTCTCCACTTTTAGGTTTCTCCATTCCAGATATAGCCTTTAAAGTTGTAGATTTTCCTGCTCCATTTGCACCAATAAGAGTAACTACTTCGCCTTCTTCTATCTTGATGCTTATATTTTTAAGTGCATGAATCCCTCCATAATATACATTTACATTTGAAAGTTCTAACATTGTGCTGCCTCCTCACCTAGATAGGCCTTGATTACCCTTTCATTTTTTTGTATCTCCTCTGGTGCACCACTGGCAACTAAATATCCATAATCAAATACAAATATTCTTTCACAAATATTCATAACTAAGGACATATCATGTTCTATCAGAATTATTGTAAGATTGAAGTTCTCTCTTATCCATTTGATTAGAAAATTAAGTTCCTTAGTCTCCTTAGGATTCATCCCTGCAGCTGGCTCATCTAACAATAATAGTTTTGGCTTTGCAGCTAAAGCTCTTGCAATTTCAAGTCTTCTTTGATCACCATAAGGAAGATTTTTTGCAAGCTCATCTTTCTTATCTAATAAATTAAACTTACTAAGAAGCTCTATTGCTTCATCATAAGTATTTCTTTCAGATTTATAATATGAAGGCAGTTTAAATAAAGCTGAAGCTACACTATATTTTAGACCATTATGGAATCCAATAAGTACATTATCAAGTACTGTCATATTTTGAAAAAGGCGTATATTTTGAAAAGTTCTAGAAATTCCATAGTGAGTAATTTTGTGGGGTTTTAAATCCTTAGTTGTTACTTCTTTCTCTAAATCATAAATTATTTCTCCTGATGTTGGAGTATATATACCAGTCAACAAATTAAAAAATGTTGTTTTTCCAGCACCATTTGGCCCAATTAAACCAATAATTTCTCCCCTCTTTACATCTAGGCTAACATCTGTAACTGCTTTGATACCACCAAAGCTCTTTGATAGATTACTTACTTTCAACACTGACATCTTTTCTTCCTCCCTTCTTAAATATTTTAAATTCTTCTTTACCTAAGAGTCCTGTCGGTCTATAAACCATTATCACAAATAAAATCAGTGAATAAATTACCATTCTAAGTTCAGGTATCCCTTGAAGGAATAATGAAATTATTGATAAGGCAATTGCTCCAACAATTGATCCTGTAATACTACCCATTCCACCAAATACAACAATTACTAATATATCAATTGATTTCATAAAACCAAAGGAGTCAGGTTTTATAAAATAAAAGTAATTAGCATATAATGACCCTGCAATACCTGCAAAGAAAGCACCAATAGCAAAAGCTAAAACTTTATAGAAAGTAGTATTAATTCCCATAGCCTCCGCTGCTATTTCATCCTCTCTTATGGCTATACATGCTCTACCATGATAAGAATTGATAAAATGTTTTATTAGAAATACGGTAGCCACAGTCATTATAAAAATCCAAGTCCAATTTGTATATTGAGGAATGTCATTAAATCCAATAGCTCCACCTATATAATCAATATTTAATGCTAAAATCCTTATGATTTCACCAAATCCAAGAGTAGCTATAGCCAGATAATCACCTTTTAATCTTAACGTTGGAACCCCAATCAGAATACCTGCAAATGCTGCTATAGCTCCTGATGCTAATACGGCTACTATAAATGGTTGTCCCAATTTAGCAGTAAGTACTGCTGAAGTATATGCCCCTATTGACATAAAAGCTGCATGTCCCAATGAAAATTGACCTGTAAATCCAGTAATTAGATTTAATCCAACAGCTAATATAATATTAATTCCAACAAGAAAAATGTTTAATTGAAAATAAGAGTCTATAATACCTGCATCCATCAAAATTTTCACTAGAAAATAAATTATAATCAATAGGCTAAAACCTATAATCTTTTTTTTGTCTATTTTTTTCATTTGTCTTCCTCCTATACCTTTTCCTTTATAGTCTTTCCTAGAAGTCCATTAGGCTTAAATAATAAGACTATAATAAGTATTGAAAAGGCAACGGCATCTTTGAATACTGACCCCCCATAAGCAGAAACAAGAGTTTCTGTCATGCCAAGGAAGAACCCTCCAAATACTGCTCCAGGAATAATACCTATTCCCCCTAATACTGCTGCAACAAATGCTTTTAATCCTGGTACTGTTCCCATTAGAGGATTTATAGTATTATAATAGACTCCAACCAAAACTCCAGCTGCCCCTGCTAATGCAGACCCAAGAGCAAATGTAGCTGATATGGTTTTGTTTACATCTACTCCCATAAGTTCAGCAGCATCTTTATCGAGAGAAACAGCTCTCATTGCCTTACCTATTTTAGTTCTATGAACTATATATTGAAGTCCAATCATCAATGCAATAGTTATTAAAATAATATAAATATTTTTTGTATCTAATATAACTCTTCCGTCAAACAGAGTCAGTATTTTACTTTTTAACACTTCTGGAAATGTTCTTGTATCTGGTTTTACAAAATACACCATGGTATATTCTAAAAATAGTGATACAGATATAGCAGTAATAAGAGCAGCAATCCTTGTGGAATTTCTTATAGGCTTATATGCTATTTTTTCTATTATGATTCCAAGAACACTACAAACCAACATTGAAATCAGCAATGAAGGAAAAAAACCTAATCCTAGAAAGGTTGTTAAGGCAAATCCTACATATGCTCCTATCATATAAATATCACCATGGGCAAAATTAATTAAATTTATTATTCCATATACCATGGTATAACCTAATGCTATCAGAGCATATATGCTTCCAAGTGATATTCCATTTATTAATTGCTGTAATAGTTGTTCCATTTTTAACTTCCTTTCTATAATAAGTCTATATGAACAATGTCTTTAAAGAACTAATTATCTAAAAGACATTGTTCACTTTTAATTATTTTGGATCCAATTTCTTCAAGAATGTTGGAACTCCATCTTTCATTTCTATTATTGTCACAGATTTTACTGGGTTATGTTTTTCATCTATTGAGACAGTTCCTGTTACCCCTTTAAAATCCTTAGTTGATGCAAGGGCATTTTTTAATTTTTCTGAGTTTACTTCTCCAGCTCTCTCTAAAGCATCCTTAAGAAAATATCCTAAATCATATCCTAATGCATTGAAAGCATCAGCCTCTTTACCATATTTTGCTTTGAAGTTTTCTTTAAATTTGACCACTTCCTCTGCTTCATCCATTGGAGAATAATGACTTGAATAATAAACCTGATTTAAAACATCTTTTCCTGCAATTTCAGTAAGCTTTGGTGATTCATATCCATCAGCACCAAGTATTGGTACATTTAATCCTAGTTCCCTTGCTTGTCTAACTATTAAACCAACTTCTTCGTAATAACCAGGAACAAATAATACTTCTGGATTTAACCCCTTAAGATTTGTCAAAACTGCTTTAAAATCTGTATCTTTAGCTTGATAAGCTTCTTCAGTTAATACTTTACCACCTTGAGATGTAAAAGTTTCTTTAAAAGCCTTTGAAAGTCCTTTAGCATAATCAGATGTACTGTCAGCTAATATTGCTGCATTTTTAAATCCTAAATCCTTTAAAGCAAATTCTGCCATCATAACTCCTTGGAAAGAATCGCTGAAACAAGTTTTAAATACATATTCTCTAACATTTCCATTGCTATCAACTGTAACATCATCTGCCGTTGCTGAAGCTGATATCAGAGGAATTTTATTTTGAGTTGCTGCTGGTATTGCAGCCTTTGTATTTCCGGATGTAGCTGGGCCAAGTAATGCAACTACCTTATCTCTAGTAGCTAATCTTGTAGAAACATTTGCTGATTCTGTATCTTCTGATTTATTATCAACTTTAATAGGTTGTATTTGTTTTCCAAGAACTCCACCATTTTTATTTATTTCTTCGATAGCTAGCAATACTCCATCACTTAAATTTTGACCATAAGTGGCAACATCACCTGATAACTCATAGTTTACTCCGACTTTTATCGTATCTGAATTAGCTTGATTACTTGCTGGTTTAGATGTACATCCTACAAGAAGACTTAATATAAGAACTAGTGATAATACTCCTAATAATTTTTTGTTCATTTAAAACACCCTCCATTTGTAATTTTTGAAATAATATTTTTAAGTATTACATCTTCCTCTTGGTTTATATTAATCACCATAAAAACAGGCCTCATTTTTATGAAAAATTGTTCTAAAAAAGCCTCTACATGTATGTTAAATACATGTAGAGGCTGTTAAAGCGTTACCACTCTACTTTATAATTATCTCACGATAATTAACTCATTAGGTTCAAATTTAAACCCTGACCTTTTAACGGAGTCTACCGATATGGCTTACTTAATTCAGCCATATAACTCAGAAGTGATTGCTCCCTATTATATCAATGCTGGCTCTCAGCTACTCCAGCTCTCTGTACTTGATTATTTAATAGTTCACTCTTCATCTTAGTTTTATGATTAAATTTGATATCAGATTGCAATCTTTTTTGTATTTAAAAACTAATATAGCACGATAAAGTAATGCTGTCAATGGCTTTTTTGAAAATATTTTTTTAAAAATTTCAATTGACTAAATTTTCAACCTTATTCCCACCATAAGTATTTGTATTTCTTATGCTTCCTAGCACTTGGAATTAAATTGTTTAACATAAATTGGAATATAAGTTAATTGACCATTTTTTCTTGTACTTTCCATAATGGAAATCTTATTTACAGTCATTTTTACTTTATCAATTTCAATCGAATTTTTTATATTATTAAATTCTTCTGTAAAGATTATTTCTCTGCCTAAAGTTATATGTGGAACAAACTTTCTTTCTTCCTTTGGATATTCATAAAATTCTAACCTATCTTCTAAATTAGAATATAATAAATCTAATTCCTTATTCTGTTGTAATCCTATCCAAATTATTTTTTTATTTTTCCTAGGAAATTCTCCAAGTTCTTTAAAAACTATTTGAAAATTTTCTCGATTTAATGATATATAGTTAATAATCTCTTTTAATTTATTTAGCTCATGCTCCTTCACTTCACCAATAAATCGAAGTGTTAAATGAAAATTTTCTTTGCTAGTAAAATTACCTGCACTACTATGGTTCTTAACTATCTGCTGTATTTTATATAAGTATTCCTTTACTTCTTCTGTAAACTCTATAGCTAAAAAAACACGCATAATTTTCCCTCCTAATAACGATTCTATAGAATATTATATCCAAAAATTTCAAATTTTCTTATTATAATTAATATGCTAATCAAATTCACTAAGATTAAAAATTATCAACCTTGATGTTTTATTTTTTATTTGGTATTATTAAATAACAAGTATACCCCAGGGAGGTTTGTTTATGAAAGAAAAATTCCTTAGCATATTATCAGTTTTTACAGCTTTTGGTGCAGCTTTCTGCTGAGGCGGTGGGTTAATATTAGCATCCCTAGGTCTAGGGACAATAGGTACAGCTTATTTATCCAACCTTACAAAATACAAGCCTATTTTCGTTATAGTCACTGCTATTTTAATGTATTGGTCCTATAGTTTAATTGAAAAAAGAAATTCTAACAGAACAACTAAAATAATCTTTTGGATTTCTGCTGTTGTTTCAATTTTAATTTTATATTATCCAACTATTTTAAGTTTGATTTTAAATCATTAGAAACTTGAATTAGATAGATAAAAAAGCACAAATCCTCCTTTAAGATTTGTGCTTTTTCATTTTTCACTAAGAGTTACTAGATATTTTAAATACTTATATTACTATTGAATTTTTTCAATCTATAAAATATAGAATGGCAGAATCCCATACACATCTTGCTAAAACTTTCTTCCTCCTCCACCATGACTTCTTCCACTAGAAGAATTATGAGTTGTACTTTTACCACTGGAAGAATTAGAATTGTTTGTAGGCTTAGGTATAATCCTATGAGTCACGAAGGTATCTACTAATTTATCTTCATTTGAAGTTAATTTTACCAAACTATTATTTCTATAGGAAAAGGGATTTACAACCCTCGGTGTTTTATATCTTGATTTAGTAGTGAAATAAAACAGACTACTAGTTACTATCCCACCAATTATACTAATTATTACATCAGTAAATGTTAGGATGTTTTTAGGTTTTATATATTCAGGCTCATTATATTGATTTGAGGGAATTCCAGCCTCTAGATAATCTTTAGTCCCCCTTAAAAATCCCATAGCAGCTCCATAGTAATCACCTTCAACTAAGCCACTATCAAATACAATATCTAATATCCTTTCTATCCTTGCATCTGTCAGATATCTAATTCCTATGCCAAAGGTGGATATATAGGCTTCTCTATTATCCATATCTATTAAGAATAATATACCATCATAGTTATCCCCTACTCCAAAGCCTTCATAGTCAAAGAAATCGTCTGCATATTCTCTTGACGTTTTACCATCGGTATCACTAGTAGTTACAATAACTATATCCATATTATAATCATTGGATAAATTATTTACCTCAGTTTGTAATTTAATTATTTCATCTTCAGTAAATAACATGGCATCATCAAATACTAAGGATTTTTCAGCTAATACAGTAATTGGTTGTAAAATTAATATAATTAATATAAAAGATAATATTAGAATCATTAATCTTTTAGATAGACTTACCATATTAACATCCCTCCTATTAAAAGAGTGATAAAAGTAACTATAAATATTATCATAGCTACATTAAACGCTTTCTGTTTGTTAAAAGGCAGCTCTCCAAAAGATTTGCCTGTTTGACCATTTACTGCATATACAAAGGTTCTTCCCTTATAAAGGTAAGTTAATATCCATGTTGGTAAAAGAGTATAGCTCCACTTATTATAATTTACCTTAGAATTATTTCTTATATCATTTACTAAATTAAATCCAGATATAGTTTCATCTATTAAAGATTTTGAGTATTTACCAACTCTATCTTCAACTTTGGGAATAATGTCTTCTTTTTCCATATCATATTGTTCAGCAAAAAAACCTGAGAGATATGCCATAGAAAAGTCTATGATCTCATTTTCATTATACGGTGCTATACCATTTAAAAGTGTGTCATCTATTTTAGTAAAAGCCACTTCCCCTACGTTTTCTATATTAATCTGACCTTTTCTTACTATTTGATATTTTTTAGTTTCTGTAAATTCTCTATCTCCACTGCGCCATACTCTAATATTTCTCGCCTCTCCTATATAATCTATATCAACTTCACAGTCAGCCCACCAATATGGTAAATATATTCCAGTTATCTTTTCTAATTGTGAATTGCTATAGAAATCATTAGGAACGAATCTCTTATTTTGTGCCCAATCTAGAAAGTTTTGTTTTGCTTTGTTCTTATCAACGGAGAATGGTATTAGCTTATTAGGTTGAAAGTTACCTATTAACCTATCTGATATTATAACTGGATTATGACAATAATAACAAAAAGTAGCCGTAGTAGTATCATCAGTGACTATTTTGGCTCCACAACTATTGCATTCATAAGATGATAACTGCCTAGAGTCTATATTATCATGATAAAGTTCTTCTTTCTCATCTTTTTCAGTATATATATCATCTATTTCTTCCTCAGTATATTCACTTAAACAAAAGTCACATTTGAATTTTTGCAGTGCAGGTTTAAAATGTATTCCTGCACCACAACTTGGACATTTATAGATCTTTATAGTCATAGCCCACCTCTTTCCTAAATAAAGAATACTTAGATTATATTAAAATTTGGTTCCACATTCTGGACAAAACTTTGGCGTCTCACCACTTGGTTTATATCCACAGTTAGAACATTGTTCTGTAGTCGCTCTTTTTGTTCCACATTCCGAACAAAAATTACCTCCATTTTTTGTACCACAATTAGTACAGAACCAATACCCTTTATTAGGTGTACCTTGAGCTTGACTTTGCTGATTTTGTTCTTTAGCCATTTGATTTTGGTTAGATGCTGATGCAGCTCCCATAAAACTACCTGCCCCCTGCATTCCTACTCCCATACCCATGAAAGCAGATGCTGCTCCTCCTTCATTTGATCCAGCAGCTTCTAACCCTCTAGCAATAGACCCTTGTACATAGCCCTCACGTACTGATGGATCACCTAACATGGCTCCTTTATTTCTCATATTAATTAATTCTTTAGACTCATCATCATAAGAAATATTAGCTATGCCTACAGATTGGATTTCCATTCCTCTCATTCTTTTCCATTCTTCATCTAGGATATTTGCCATATATTGACTCAATTCCCTGCCCTTTGAAGGAACATGAGATATACGGATTCCATCAACTGACATTTGATTCATTGCTGATTGTAAAGCTTCTAAAAACTCAGATAAGTATTGTTCATTAATATCCTCGATATCTACTTTGTCCTTATTTCTTGGTATTGCTTCCATAAAAAATAGTAGTGGATCTGTTATTTTTATAGAATAAGTTCCAAAGGTTCTTAAAAATAGCTCTGAATTATAGAAATTGTCAAAGTAGTTTAAAGGATTTGGAGTTCCGAATTTTATTCCCTTTATCTCTTGTAGGTTTATATAATATACCTTTTGAGAAGTAGGTGTTACACCACCATATTTCACACGTTGAAATGATTCCTCTAGAGCTTCTTCAAAACTTCCATTAAAAAGAGATGGTAAAGATGAATTATCTACTTTGTAATATCCTTCTTCAGCAGTATAATCTATAACCTTTCCTCCATCTACAAGTATCATAAACTGATTTGGATATACGTGAATTATCGACCCATTTGAAACTGTATTTTCTGTTCCCTTTTTATTTGCCCCTCTTCTATCATCTTTTCTGGCGGTTATACCAGATGTAAATACAGTATTATCACCCATATCATTTGGTTCAATTATCTCCAACCATTGATCAGCAAGAGATCCTTTTATGGCTGAACTAAGTGCTTTTATTAGTCCCATTTTTACTACCTCCTAAGAATATATTAGTTTAATATATTTAGTGTTATATCTTTAGTGCTATATCTTTAATTTTATACCCATTTTAAAATTTTTCAATTTAATATATAGAATTAATCATATAATTATAAAAATAATTAATTTTTTCTAAAAAACACTTGACAATTAATTTTATAATGAATATAATATTTTCTAAATAAATATTTGGCCTTGAAGAGGACTAGTAAATAGAAAGATTCTAAAAGGAAGGAAGATCCATCGACTGAAAGATCTTCTAAGATTACTTCTTTTGAACCCACCCTCTAAGCTGCAAATGAAAAAATTTGTCCGTTTCGCCAACGTTATAGGCTTCAAGAGGATTAAGTTTTATTATTACTTAATCAATTTGGGTGGTACCGCGAATTACCTTCGTCCCAGTATTGGGATGAAGGTTTTTTTATGCCCTAACACAACGAACGTTAGGTCCTAGGGGACACCACTGAACTATACCCTACGGGGTAAATAGAGGTTGTGAGTTGATGTAGGTCAAACGCACCACTCGCTACGCTCATTTCTACACTCACTAGCGTTCGCTTCGCTGTCCGTTTTGTCTACAACTCGCTATCGCTCATTGGACAAAAAGGCAATGAGCACCAACCTTAATGTAGAATTTATCTTTGGGAGTGTCCGTTAGGACCAAATCTATACGAGCGTAGGGAGTAAATGAATTCGAGTTTCGACACTGCAAGAAATCGTTTAAATTGTCAATTAGTGAAAGGAGAATTTAAAATGGAAATAAATAAATTTAAAAATAAGAATATATCTAAAAATATCGTGTTAAAAAGAGCAGAGAAGGATAAACATGTACCTGATGATTTTTATTCAACTACAAATTATAAAACTCTCGTATTTCATAATAATAAATGGATAGAGGTAAAAAAGCAAAGAATGGATGCACTTATAGTCATAGATGAACAAGGTGCATCATGTAAAAAATTAAGAGATATAAAGAAAGGTGATATGGTAGTATGTAGTGATTTGGGAGTTAAAATTCTAAAAGATAAGAATGCAATAGTAGAAGATTCTTTCAACTTTATGAATAGTTCTGTCTCTTCCGAAAGAAGAAATAATATTATTATAAAAGATTTGGCCTATGAATTATTCTATAATAACAAGAAATTAACTGTAGTTGCTGGACCTGTTGTAGTCCATACAGGCGGAGACTATTATCTTTCAGAGCTTATTAAAGGAAATTATGTTTCCAGCTTATTAGCTGGAAATGCCCTTGCAGTTCATGATATAGAAAAAAATCTCTTTGGTACTTCCTTGGGAGTATGTGCAAAATCAGGTAAAGTAACCCACAATGGCTACAGAAATCATATGAGGGCTATAAATCAAGTTATGGAATATGGCTCCATAAAAGAAACCGTTGAAGCAAAGATACTTCGCTCAGGTATAATGTATGAATCTATAAAAAATCATACTCAATTTGTCCTTGCGGGAAGTTTAAGAGATGATGGTCCATTACCAGATACAATTACTGATATGATCGAAGCTCAAGAAGCCTATAACAAATATTTACAATCTTCAGATATAGTTCTAGTCCTTGGATCTATGCTTCACGGGATTGCCAGCGGAAATATGCTTCCTGCAAAGATCAAGATGATATGTGTAGATATTAACTCTGCCGTGGTTACAAAACTATGCGATAGAGGAAGCAGTCAAACTATAGGTATTGTCACTGACGTAGGATTATTCTTAAATCTATTGGTCTATGAAATTGAAAGCCTAAAAAATAACATAGGCACTAGATTAGCAACCTAGTGCCTAATTACTAATATATGAAATTAAATTTACATTAGTGTATTCCATCAAATTCAATTTCATGTTGGATGATCTCATTTATACGCTTTTCAATTCTATCAAGGTCAAAGTTTGCTTCTTTCTTTATGCTTTTTCTAAGCATGGGTCCAATCTGGCCAATATCATCTCCTATATCGTATAAAAGCTCTAGGGCAGCGGAAGCCTCCAGTTCATTTCTTGGTATTTCCACCATTCTTGCTAATATAGAATTTTCAGTTTTAGATGCTATTATTGGAGATTTAACTTCCTCAACATACACAACAGTTCTTCTTCCCGGTCCCCGATCATCCTCAATAGGTTCAAGGCTAATGATTTTATCAGAACGAGCAAACTTACCATAGCCTAATGGAACCATTACTCCTTCTTTAATTTCCATATAAAACACCACCAAGTTAAGATTTTTATCAATATATTTTAGAATTAAGTATTATTATTTTACTCATTCCTATAGTATTTATACAAAATTCATACTCCATAAATAAAAAGACATATATCTGTTAACTGCATTTTATTGTATGAACTGATAAACCTTACTCTTCCTTAACAATATATTGATATAGAAAATGTTTTACATATTTTCTTAAATAAATTTTCTATTTAAATGTTTGATTCAAGTTAATATATAAGCAAATTACTTAAATCTTATGTACAATAATATTATTGTACATAAGATTTAAATATTTATTTTTCATTATAAGAGTAATTGATTTTATGTAAAATAATTCCTCCTCAGAATCATTAAACTTCATCAAGGAGGATTATTATTAACTATTTATTTTGTGGCTTTTTTGCAATTAACTCTATTTCAACATCTGCACCAAGTGGCAGTTCCAAAACTGATATAGTCGTTCTAGCAGGATAAGGTTCCGAAAATTGGGTTTTATATACTTCATTCATTGCAGAGAAATTCTTCATATCTGTTAGATATACATTTACTTTTACTACATCATCTGATGTAAGATTAGCTGATTCTAATATTTTAAATAAATTGATAAAGCATTCTTTTGTTTGTTCAGTTATATTTCCTTTATCAGTTGGCATGGGATCTGCATTCATCACAGTTTGTCCTGATAAAAAAACTAACTCTCCAGCATCAACGGCATGTGAATATGGTCCTGATGCCGATACACCATTTGCATTATAAGCTTTTCTTACCATTATTGTCCTCCTTATTTTATATTCTATTATAAGATTATATATTAAATTCTTATTTAAATAAAGCCTCTTGCCATAGTTTGCCAACTGTCATAATAGATTAAAATAGTATTTTATATTTTTTTATCAATAATAATTCAAATTTCTAACAATCTATTTAATTTAACTTTAGCCTCTTAGTGATGAATTTTATCATGATATTACTTAAAAAATATATGGTATTAACTAATTATATTTTTTGATATAATGTTTAGTAAATGTTACATATTTTGAGAATTACAGTCCTGAAATTTACTATATGTAGGAGGTTCAGAATGAGAGAATTGACAAATGTTGAGGAAAAAATTTTGGATAAAGCCTTATATCTTATTGGCAAAATTGGTTCCTTCAACGTCCCAATAAGAGCTATAGCTAAAGAAGCTAATGTAAATGTGAGTGCGGTAAATTATTATTTTCGTACAAAAGATGAAATGTTACGTCATGTAAAGGAATTCTATATAGATAACACAATTGCAGCTTACTCTATACTAGATAGTGATGAATATAATGATAAAGAAAAGGTTATCTTATCTGCAAATGAAATAATGGAGTATACACTAAAATATCCTGGAATTCTTACCATTTTAAAAGAAGCCATGGATAAAAAGGACATTAGTGAAGTAGATGCTAAAATAGTTGAAGTAACTAATGCTATGAATGAAAAACTAGATAAAACATTGGATAATGTCTTAAATCAAAATGATATAATGTTTCAATATAATAAAATGATATTTCTATCTTCTATATTATATCCAACTATCAATTATGATTTTAAAAACTTTGACAACAGTGTTTTAGATAGCAAAGATGAAAGATTAAAATATATTACTTATATAATAGATAGGTTAAAATCATGTTCAAATGATTAAATTTAAGCATCTAAAATAAAATGATTTCGATAAATCAAATAATCGAAATCACTTTTTTGTTTTAAATTAAAACAATTTGTTTTAAACATATTGATTTAGTTTGTTAAATAATTTATAATCTAATTAACAGCTGTTTGTTCACAATAAACTATATATTAAATTCTTTTAAACATTAAATAATATTAAAGGGAGGATTTTTTATGGCATTTGATAATCTTTTTAGTCCTATAAAGATTAGAGGTATGGAGCTTAAAAATAGAGTTGTATTTCCAGCAATGGGAACAAAGATGCCCAGTGAAGATAAATATGTTACACAGCAAATTATAGACTACCATGTAGCTAGAGTATTAGGTGGAAATGGCTTGAACTTTACCGAAGTATGTGGAGTACATGATCCATCTACCCCTAAAAATTTTCTTTCCATTGGTGATGACAAGTATATTCCTAGATTAAAAAAACTTGTTGATGCTATACATTCTGCCGGAGGAAAAGCAGGTATACAACTTTGGCAAGGAGGCATGGCTACAGCTAGTTACCAAAATCAAGATATAATATTAGTTAGTGATACTCCAATTTATGGAACTGATAAGGTAATACCCGGTGCAAGTATTGAAACTATAAAAGAAGTAATAAAATCCTTTGGTTATGCTGCTAGGCGTGCAGTTGAAGCAGGATTTGACTGTATAGAATTTCATGCTGGTCATAATTATTTACCACATGCATTTTTAAGTCCATTCTTCAATAAAAGAACTGACGAATATGGTGGCTCCTTTGAAAATAGAGTGAGATTTTTAATCGAATGTATAGAATCCATTCGTAATAATATACCAGAGGATATGCCTTTATTTATGCGTATCGTAGCACATGATGATAATTTAGAAAATGGTATAACTATCGAAGAAACAATTGAGTTTTGTAAATTAGCTAAGAAAGCTGGCATAGATGTACTTAATGTATCACGTGGAAACTTCTCATCAGCAGCAATAAAATATGAAGTACCCCCAGTTGACCTGCCAAGAGGATTTAATGTTGATAATGCAGAAAGAATAAAAAAAGAAACAGAAATGATTACAATAGCAGTTGGCCGTATCAATGATCCTTCTCAAGCAGATGAAATAATTAAAGGTGGAAAAGCTGATATGGTAGTAGTGGGCCGCGGTCAATTAGCTGATCCAGAATTCTGCAACAAAGCATCTTCAGGTAAAGAAAATACTATTGTAAAATGCGTAGGCTGTAATCAAGGTTGCTATGATGGGTTTGTAAATCCACAGGTACCATATATTACATGTTTAAGAAATCCAGCATTAGGCAAAGAAGCAGAATATAGACTCATAAAAACGGATAATCCTAAGAAAATTTTAATAGCTGGTGGTGGTGTAGCAGGACTAGAAGCTGCCATTACCTTAAAACGTAGAGGTCATACCCCTATATTATGTGAATCTAATAATTCTCTTGGTGGACAATTTGTCCTTGCTGGTGAAGCACCACGAAAAGAAGAATTGAAAACAGCAGCACTATCTATGGGCGAAATGGCAAAATTAGAAAATGTTGAAATAAGACTATCTACTCCTGTTACTCCTGAACTTATTAAGAAAATAAATCCAGATGAGGTTATAATAGCAATAGGTGCTGAGCCAATTAAACCAAATATTACAGGCAGCAATGGAGATCATGTAACAAACTCTCATGATATATTGGCTGGAAACTCAACTGCAAATGGAAATGTTGTAGTTATTGGTGGAGGTCTTGTCGGATTGGAAGTTGCTGAATATCTTTCTGAATCAGCTAACAGTATTACAGTTGTAGAAATGCTAGATCAAGTAGCAAAGGATCTTGGTCAACTTCGTAAAATATGTGTAATGGAAAGCCTTCATACACACAATATAAAAACATTTACATCTGCCAAATGTGTCGAAATTAAAGAGGATGCTGTAATAATAGAAAAAGATGGGGAACTTCAAGCAATCCCTTGTAATTCTGTTGTAATTGCAATAGGAGCAAAATCTCGTGCATCTAATGATATTATAATGTACTGTGATGAAAATAATATTCCTTACCACACTATTGGTGATGCAGTACGTGCACGTAGAGCACTTAATGCTACAGCTGAAGCTGCGGAAGTAGCAAGGGCAATATAAATAATCATAACTACCCGTAAATGAAGTGCACCCCAAAAGTTAAAAATATTTTTAACTTTTGGGGTGCACTTCATTAGCGAGTGGTATTCATAAACAATAGAATAGGCACTAGGTTAGCAACCTAGCGCTTAAATCATTAAATTCTTGGCTTAGTTGGATCACAGTCTGGCATATTAATTTGAGATACCTGAGATAGCTTAATTAAATAATAACATTCTTCTCTAAACATGTGGTCAGGCATAAGGGGCATTAATGTTCCAACTGCTTCCTTAGATATTCTAAGTTCCTGTATTTCTTTTAGAAACATCATAAATAATAGTATCTTTAATTCCACTTGATTATTTAACCTATGTAAAGCTGGAAATTCTTGTAGACCTGCTCTCAAATATCCTGAAAATTCATGTGCTTTATTATATAAATCACTAAAACATATTACAAATTCTTTACTTTTCTTTCTTAAATCTTTTTCAACGCTATCTAATTCACATAGAATCGCACCCGCATGCCCTTCAGCATCTGGAAGCCATAGATTATGATAATGTAAAGGATGGGCAGTAGGTACTTCATTATTTAATAAAAAACTTAAAATCCTTAGATATTCTTCTAACTCATTTACCATATGGTTTATAAATGTAGGTGTAAGCCCTATTAATATCTCCCCTACTAGATGTTCCCTTAATAATTGTAGTTTGAATTCTCCAATATCTTTAGCATGTTGGTAAGCCTTTTGTGTTAATCTTTGAATTTCATCGATAGATAATGGTTTTCTAGCCTCGTCTAGTAGCAGATCAAATATGTCAATGAAATACTTAGCTTTTTCAATCTTGTCAATTTCAGAAGGCGACAAAGTATTATAAATAAATCTTCCATGGTCACCTAATATCTGAAGCCAAAATCGATGTTCAAATAGAGCTGTACTTTCAAAATTAATATTACTCAAATATATCACTCCAATCATAAATACTATTCAATAATATATTTATGATTGAAATTTTAAGAAATGTATAATTTATGCTGTTTCATAAGCTTTGTACAAATTTAATATATAAGAAATGAATTTTTTAATGATTTTAGCCGTTCTTTTGAATAGCTTCTAAATTTAATTTCAAATTTAAATAAAAGAATTAAATTAAATTTTAAATTAATATATGTTATTTCATGAAACCTAATGAGATATAAAAACAATATAAACTCTTGAATCAGCCAACTTTCTCATAGGTTTAAGAGAAACATCAGTAAGAGTCTATGAAAAGAAACTCATTGTAAAGAATAAAGACTCCTTATAAGGAGTCTTTATTAGCTAATATATGGTTAGTATAAAAGAATCTATTCTAATTCAAAAAGCGGAAGATACTTCAAGAAAATAATATCTTTTCTATCTGCTGCTTCACCTTCCGCTAATATAGCCGCCTTAGCAGCGACAATACCTCCCGCAGACTCTACAAGCCTTTCAATTGCCTGAATCGATTCTCCAGTACTTATAACATCATCGATGATACCTACTCTCTTGCCTTTTATATATTCAGCATCTTGTTCATCTAAACACAACAATTGTTTCTTTTGTGTTGTAATAGATACAACTTCATCTATAATAGGTGAATTCATATAAGGCTTAATACTTTTTCTAGCTACAATATATTTTTTCATCTTTAACAATCTTGATATTTCAAATACTAAAGGAATTCCTTTTGCCTCCGCAGTTATTAGTATATCAACATCAGGTAATTTCTTTACAATTTCAGGAGCTGCTGCACAGACTAACTCAGTATCTCCTAGTATTACAAAGCTTGCAATACTTAGATTATCATTAATCTGTATAATAGGTAGCTCACGTGTTACTCCTGCTACTTCAATAGAATATGTCTTTTCCATTATCTTATTCCTCCTTATTTATTACATTCCTAATATACTGGCAAATGTTTTAAATATAATTCCTGCAAGCATACCTAAGAACGGATCAGTGATTGCTGTCACAGTCATGGTTATTCCTCCAACAATTGCACCTCCTGGCACACCTGTTACAGTTAAAGCAGCTGTAGCGTTAGTAGGTACTGTCACGATGGCTCCCAATACGAATAAAAATCCAGCAATTGACTCACTAGGTATATATTTTGCCATTTTAGGCAATAAGCCTGCAAATAAAATAATTGCCATCAAACCCATCATTAAAACGCCTGACATCAAAGGATGTGGTGCACCTCCTGTTGCAGAAATAATAGACTCAACGGGTCCACCTCCAAATATTGCAGATGCAAGGTCTGCTAAGCTACTTACAATGGATAAATGGTCAATGTTTACATTAGTATTTGCAATACTTCCAGTAATCTTTCCAAAAGCAATATTTGCTCCAACATTTAAGCATATCATGGCTAAAGCACCACGAACAACAGAAATATTTATAATAGGCTTCTGGAAAACTATTTTTTCTCTTTCAGTGATGTTGATATCGGATTTCTGCTTTAAGATCATTGCAATAGCACTAGTTGCAATAACTGAAATTGCAATTGTATATACTAGATCTTTTGTAATCATATAGGTAATAAAACTAATAGCAATAGATCCATATCCAACAACCTTATTTTTTCTTGCCATATCAACAGCTACACGTGTCAACATAATACCCACACCTGCCATCATCCCACTAGTAATTGCAGGTCCAATAAATGTTACGATTCTTTCAAGAAGTCCAAATATACCTATAATAGTCATCCCTATTCCACCTAAAATGACCATAGATATTCTTTCTTTCATATCTTTTCCCATTGTTCCAGCTAAAGTAATAGTCTCAGCCTGAAATGAAACTGGTGCTACTACACCTAAAACTAAACATCCAATAGCCCCAACAACAAATGCAAAAGCTGTGGGTACAGATGCAAATCCAAATGATAATGCCAAAAGTCCTTGAGGTAATCCATTAAGAATAACACTAAGTGCTGCAAGTAAATCTTTTAATAAGTCCATTTATGTCTCTCCTTTATGTTGCTCTCAAACAATGGAATACATACATAAACAAAAGACTGGAACTCTTCCCTATAGGAAAGAATGCCAGTCTTTTCAAAACGAAAACAAAGGTTAGAATTGATATATCCACCTTTGTAGTTTTATCTGTTATCCTGACCCATAGTAGGATATTTTACGGCTATCCTGTAGAAACTCCCGAACCATATTATCGGGATTATATGAGAGCAAATATTTTATTTTAACGTAATAAATATATCAGATATTTCGACATTTTTCAACATTTTTCTACTCTAATTTTAAAACATAAAACAAATGTTGGTTTTATAAGCAAGTGGGTATCATTATATTATTACAATATTAAAAGGAGGAATACTTTTGAAAGCATTATTTACTTTTAAATACAAAGATGATGAAATGAAAAGCCTAGAAAAACTAGGTTTTGATATAATATTCAAAGATGAAAGGGATATCACCTTTTCCGAGGAAATAAAGGATATAGATTTAATGGTATGCTTTGATCCATTTAATAAAATAGATATTGAGCTGTTTCCAAATCTTAAATGGATTCAACTTTTAAGTGCAGGTATCAATCAAGTTCCAATAGATAAAATCATAGCTCAAGATATTATTCTTACTAATAATAGAGGCGGATATAGTATACCAATAGCTGAATGGATAGTGCTTAAGATATTAGAAATGATTAAAAATAGTAAAGAGTTCTATGATAAACAAAATAAGAAAACATGGAAAATGGATACTTCACTTTTAGAATTATATGGAAAAACTGTAGGATTTATGGGAACTGGCTCTATAGCACAAGAAGCTGCTAAAAAACTAGAGGGATTTGGTGTAAAAATACTAGGAATTAATGCTAGTGGAAGAAATGTAAATCATTTTCACCAATGTTTTAGTATAGATAAAATAAATGACATAGTTTCTCGATGTGATTTCTTAGTAATAGCCGCTCCTTATACAGATAATACCCATCATCTCATAGATGACAGTGTATTCGCTAATATGAAAGATGGAACTTACTTAGTTAATATTGCTCGTGGAAGCATTATAGATGAAAGTGCACTTATCAATAATCTACAATCTGGTAAAATTAAAAAAGCTGCTCTTGATGTTTTTGAAGTAGAGCCTTTATCAGAAGATAATCCTTTGTGGGAAATGGATAATGTGATTATATCTCCTCATAATTCTTGGGCTTCAGAAATGTATAGTAGGAGAAGATACGAGATAGCCTATGAAAATATGAAAAGATATATAAATAACGAAGAACTCATTAATGCAGTTAATTTGAAAATAGGATACTAATTTGTATGTTGAGTATTAATGTATAAAAAATAGTAAAAAAATCTATCCTTGTCAATCATGATTTTGTACTAATCAAGGATAAGGAACACGCTGACAACCTACATAAACACTACATTTTTTTGCAGGTTGTCGACGTTTCTTTTATACCTGTGAATGAGGGAAAATATTGATTGTGGTGTTTCAGCGTCAAAAAGAAAGAGCCGATAATCCCAGGTTGTATTTCCGTAGATAGGACATAAAATCCATTCGGTATTTACCATTCCAGCACCTCATTTCATAAATATATTTTTGAATGAAACTATAATGATCGGTGCATACATACAAAGCAAACTTAATCTTTGCCATATTCCCTCATTAGAAATTATAGTATTTTCAAATCTTGCCTTATCAGCCATTACAAACAAAGCAAAAAACAGTATAGACAAAGCAAAAAATATAAACGACATAACACTACAAACTACCTCGTTTGAACGCATAGAAACAATGCCAATAATCAAAGGAACAAAGGTTAAAACAAAAAATCCTAAAACAGAGCCATACCCATGTATTTTTTCGGGTAGAGTTGTAAGTGCCTTTGTTTCCCCAACCGAAAATATACCGGATAATATGCAAGCTCCAATGGCATAAAACACTACGCAAAATAGCAATACTTGTGAAAGTATATTTGAAGCAGATAAATATATTGCATACAATTTTAAACTGCCAAGAATAAGCATAATTCCTGCAGCAATGAGCCACAAGTTATATATTAAATGTACTGGGGAATTGCGATTACCTAACAAACTCATCACCATTGTCATATGATTATACTTTTTGCAAAATGGAGCAAGAAAAAAAGGTATAAGCAAATCGCCAATCGTTGCAATGAGTAAGAGAATGAAACCTACATCTGACACACCAAAGGATTCTGTCATATTATTTATCATCTGGCTTAAACTCCCCTAACCCTTTAAGGATTTTTACTGCAACTTCTTGCATAACATCTGCTTTTGTAATAGCAATCCCTTGTTCCTCATCTCCTAAAACCAATAAAATGTCTCCTGGTTTTATATCAAACAAATCTCTTGCTTCTTTAGGAATTACAATTTGTCCTCGTTCTCCTACCTTGACTGTTCCAAAAATATGTTTACCTTTTGGCAATGACATTTTCAACCCCTCCACATTCATACTTTTCATACTAACATGAAAAGTATATCATCAATCAAATGGTAAGTCAAGAAAACGCCCGTCCAAAATTGTATTATATGCTTTATTTCAGTCAATACTGATATGTATACTCATATCCCAAAGGAAAGGTGAACGATAAAATGTAATAGGGTGAAATATTATGAAGCGGGCAACAAAAAAATTTGATTTCAAAACTTTCGATCAAGCCATTAAAGCTTTCTCTTGCCCTATCAAAATAGCACCAGATACAGGGCTTCTTTCGTCCCTACTGCGTGACAGAAAGGTATGAAAAAAGCAGCGTTCCTATATTCCCGTATGGGAATTAGTAAACGCCGCCTATGAGGTGCTTATTTAGTTTTCGTCGTTCACTTCACCAGACGGGAGTTTAAACTATTTTTACAAGATACGTCTCAAAAATTCTCTCGTACGCTCCTCAACTGGGTTGTTGAAGATTTGTTCTGGACTTCCTTCTTCTGCAATAACTCCTCTATCCATAAATACCACACGATCTGCCACTTCCTTTGCAAATTCCATTTCATGCGTTACTACTAGCATGGTAAGACCTCTATCGGCAAGCTCCTTCATAACCTTAAGAACTTCACCTACCATCTCTGGGTCGAGGGCAGATGTAGGTTCATCAAATAGCATAACATCAGGTTCCATGGAAAGTGCTCTAGCAATGGCTACACGCTGTTTTTGTCCTCCTGACAATTGCTTTGGCTTTGCATCAATATATTGGTCCATTCCAACAACATTCAAATATTTCATAGCTATATTTTCAGCCTCTTCTTTAGAATTTCTCAAGACTTTCATTTGCCCTACTATACAATTATTTAAAACATTATGATTATTAAATAAGTTAAATTGTTGGAATACCATTCCTAGCTTTGTACGATATTCATAGATATCTTGATTATCATCTAAAATATTCTCTCCTCTATAAAGAATTTCACCACCATTTGGTTTCTCTAAAAGATTAACACAACGAAGAAGAGTTGATTTACCTGAACCAGAGGAGCCAATAATACAAACTACTTCTCCTTTATTTACTGAAAAATTAATGTCTCTTAATACTTCATGAGTTCCAAAGGATTTACTTAAATGTCGAATATCTAATATCTTTTCCATATTTGTCCTTCTTTCTCTAATATCGATTCGCATTGAAATCTTCTATTCTATCTATCATATTCTTCATGTGTTTATACTTACATTTGATTAGCATATATAATATAATTTTCAGGACCATCTAGTTTTCTTTCGATATATCGTAAAATTCTTGTCACTGTAAATGTCATTATAAAATAAAGAATACATGCAACAAAAAATGATTCAAAATATCTAAAGTTGTTTCCTGCAACTGATTTTGTTTGAAAATATAATTCTGTTACAGAAATTACATTAAGAACTGATGTATCTTTTATATTAATTACAAATTCATTCCCCATTGCTGGTAAAATATTACGAATTGCTTGTGGTAATACTACATTTACCATAGTTTGAATATGGTTCATACCTATAGCTTGAGCTGCTTCGAATTGCCCTTTATCAATAGAAACAATACCACCACGAACAATTTCTGACATATATGCCCCCGTGTTAATAGATACTATAAATATAGCTGCAAAAATTCGATTCATATCTATACCAAATGCTGAAGCAGACCCATAATAAATTACCATTGCTTGTACAATCATTGGCGTTCCACGAAATATTTCTATATAAATAGAAAGAATAGCATTAATAAATTTAAAAATAATTTTCTTTACTCCCCTTTCAAGTATTGGAACAGTACGTATAACTCCTATTAGCAAACCAATAATAAAACCCACAATAGTACCAACCATGGAAATTATAAGTGTCATACCAGCTCCACGAAGAAACATTATCCCATTATTTGAAATAATTTTTAGTATCCACTCAAAACTCATTTTTCTCCTCCTATTCTGCTGCGGGCTGATTCTTAATAGCATCATCCATAATAGCTTCTTGTTCTTCTTCTGAAATAGCTTTTAATATTTCATTGATTTTTTCAGTTAAATTACTACCTTTTACAACACCTACAGCAATCGCAGTGTCTTCATCTGATGTATCGAATCCATCTCTAAACTCTATCATTTTGAAATTTTTGTTTGCAGTTTCAGCACTAATACCTTCTGGACGTTCAGAGATATATCCATCAATCATTCCTGATTCAAGTGCAACCCTCATTGCTGGGAAATTATCCATAGCTGGCTGCTTATCTACATCTTGAATCTGATCAACTACGGAATAATGAAATGTATTTAATTGAGCAGTTATTTTTGCTCCCTTAAAATCTTGGATAGAGGTAGCATCTTCATATTTTCCACCTTTCTGAACAACCATAACTAAATTAGATTTATAGTAATTCTCCGAGAAGTCGATTGTCTCTTTACGTTCAGCTGTTGGTGACATACCTGCAACAATTGCATCAATTTTTCCTGAAGTTAATGCTGGTACAAGACCATCCCATTCGGTTTTAACTATAACTAATTCCCTTCCTAAACCTTCTGCGATTTTCTTAGCGATCTCCACATCGTATCCACCTACAAATTCTGCGGCACCATCTATTTTAATCCCGCCATTGGAATCATCCACTTGAGTCCAATTGAACGGTGCATATCCTGCTTCAAGACCTACCCTAAATGTTTCTTTTTCAGCTACCTCTACCTTTGCATCTTTTACACTACTGTTTGTACCACATCCTGTTAATACCATTGTTGCTAATAAAGATATCATCATTAATACCGATAATTTTTTTCTCATGACTAGTTCCTCCTGTTGTCTTAATTTTAATATAGTATTTTTACTAAAAGGTTAACTTGCCACTTGCTATACGAGTCATGCTATTTTTGACAACAAAAAGACCTGAGATAGACTCAGGTCCTAATAGACATAGTAATACCTAATTCCCCTCCTTTTCCCAAAATGAGATAGCACAACTCAATAAACTGGGAAAGTTTATTGAGACAGTCCTGCAGTTCTTAACTGCAGACCCAGCAAGTAATACTGAGAATATTACAAGCTTCGGCAACATTTCCTTCTCCTTAGCATCTTTGCTTTCTCATGCTCAACTAAAGACTGTTAAATATCGCGCCTCTACCTCACTTGTAAAAGTGAGGCCTTATTCAATTGTTTGATATAGCTTACAATAAATTTATTTATCTGTCAACCCATTTATAAATTTTTTAAAAATTCTAATTTCATCTTCCATAGAATATTTTATAGTTAATTATTTTATTTATCTAGTTTAAAAATTAATAAAAATCGGCCTCACTACCAATAAGCCATCCTTTTATTAAGAATCAAATTTTAGAAGCTTCTCTTTTTACTATATAAATTTTTCCCTTGTACATTCTGCTAGCTACGAATTTTCATAGTTGCTAAATATAAATAGGACTGCTATTCAATTTCCTTAAATAGACAGTCCTAAAATTATATTAACCCATTAAATGAGTTTCTAATATTTGCTCTTGTTTTAATCCTTGTAAGCCTAAATAATGATTTAAATTATTTAGTAAATATTCTAATTTAACTGGTCCTACAAGTTCTGAACCTGTTACTGCCACACCATATTTCTGAGCTTCAAGTTTAACTAATTCAAAAGCCCTATAAAGCGGAGTATTTGCACAGTCAAACATATTCATTGACACAACTACTCCTTCTCTTTCTGGGAATTTAATTCCTACAGCTCTTATTGTTGAGAATCCACCACTTGGTCCTCTTACTGCTTTTGCTATTTGTTTAGCTATACTTAAATCCTCTGTTCCTAAGAAAACATTATATGCAGTTAGCCCCTCTTTATCTGCTGATACAATAGTTGCCCCATATTTTGGGTTTAATTTTCCATCTACTGATAAATCTGGTTTTCTTGATTCATAATCTGGATGATTATTATCTTCTAGTAGAGCTTTTAATCCTTCATATTGTCCTTTTCTAATAAAGGAAATACTCTTCTTATCTTCAGTTCTAGCATTTTCTCCAGAGAAGAAAATTGGCACTTGGAATTTTGCAAATAATTCTTTTCCGATTTCTTCTGCTAATTCTTTACATTCTTCTACTGTTGTATTCATTAATGGGAATAATGGAATAGTATCTTGTCCACCAATTCTTGGATGTGTTCCCTCTTGTACTGTCATATCAATTAACTCATATGATTTTGCAGCCATTTCTAGTAAAGCTTCTTTAAGTGGAGCTGGTTCACCAATAATTGTTAGAACTGTTCTATTAAAATCATGTTCTGGCTCACAAGTAACAAGTTTTACTCCTTCTTTGTTCTTTATAGTACCAGAAATCGCATCAATTACTTCTTGTCTTCTGCCATCACTAAAATTAGGTACAGCTAAAATATATTTATTTTCCATATCCTCTCTCCTCAATAAAGTAGTTATAGTAAATGTTCTTAGCCATTAAGCCTTTTATATACAGTTTCTAAGGATTTTTCTTTTAAATTCTTAGCTGAACTTAATAAGCTAGATACTTTTTCAGAAATATTCTTTTGATATTCCTCATCCTTTATACTTCCTAGATTAATCGTAACATTTAATAACGCACCTTCTAAGCCTGAGTAAGCAAGTAATACACCTACTCCTATATCTGTTATAGCATTTACATTTCCATATTCAGCAAATACATCTTGTAATTCCAGAACCCTATGACATTTTTCAGCACATTTTAATGGAACTTCTAATGCAATTTTATATCCTTCTTGAATTGCCTGGGATCTAGCTTTTTTCTCTTCATCAGTTTCCTTTGGCATCTTAAACGCTTCCATTACCTTATCAAAAGCATTTGTGTCCTTGTCTACGTCATTTGCTAATTCTTCAAATAATCCTTCTAATTCTTTAGCATTAGACTCCATCTTAGACCTTACATCTTCTGGTAATTCCGAATAATTTTTCTTAGAAAATGTTAATCCTCCAACCATGCTTGTCAAGGCTGAACTTAATGTTCCAACATAAGCTGATACACTTCCACCACCAGGTGTAGGATCACTGCTCTTAGTATCCAATGCATATTGTTTTAAGCTTTTGTCAATAAACAATCTTGACACCTCCATATATCTAATATATAATGCAGTTTAGCATTTTTATTGGTATAATTTGCTTAGGATTTTCCTCTTGATTTTGTTCACTACCCCCAAATTCAAGAAAAATATTCAGAAACTACATTACATATAATATATTAAGCAAGTATTATGCCAAAAAATAAAACTCACTTGTAACTTTTCAAAAAATAGTTAAAGTAAGTTTTATTTTTCATTAATTATACTTGATTCATAGGAAAACTCTAATTTTATCTAATGTTTTTTATTTTAATATTTTCTATGAAATCAATAATAATGATTTATTATATTGAATCAACTATAATTTACACCCAATTAAAATGGGTTTAAAAGTGATTTTTTTCCTTTCTAAATTTAATAATACGTTAAAAACCTCTAAATACAAAGGGAAGCTATTCGAAACCAATTGAAGATTTTTTTCCTCTCATTTAGGAATTTTTTCTCTTTTGGAAATTAAGATCAACTTCTAATTTCTTTGCTTTTTTTCTCAGAGTGCTAACCTCCAACCCTGTTTTCTGACTAAGTTCATGTATATCACTAGTCCTGTAAATATAATCTTCTAATAAAGCTCTTTCATAGCTATAAACATTTTCTTTAAAGAGTTTATTTTCATCTATGTCCATTGACCTTGTTTTGCCAATGTCTCCATATAAAACGTCTACTTCACTAATGACTTCAGATTCCGATGTAACTACAAGCCTTTCAATCTCATTCTGCAGCTCTCTTACATTTCCGGGCCAATCGTAATTAATTAGTAAATTCATAGCCTTTGCAGAAATGATTTTTTCATAATTATAATGGTCATTAAATTTCTTAAGAAAAAAATTAACTAAAGGTACAATATCTGTCTTTCTTTCCCTAAGAGACGGAATCACTATAGGTATAACTTTTAGTCTATAATACAGATCTCTACGAAATGTGCCTTCTTCTACCATAGTATATAGATCCTTATTAGTTGCAGCTATAATCCTTGTATTAATAGATATATTTTTTGTTCCGCCTACTTTTTGAAATACTTTATCTTGAATTAAATTTAAAAGTTTTACTTGTAGATTTAATGGCAATTCTCCGATTTCATCTAAAAACAGAGTTCCTTCATTTGCCAATTGGATTAATCCAACCTTGCCCTCCTTTTTAGCACCTGTAAATGCCCCTTCCTCATATCCAAATAATTCTGATTCTATTAAGCTTTCAGGTAAAGATGAACAGTCTACTTTAACAAATGGGCCGTTCTTTCTATTGCTATGTTCATGTATATATTTACTAAAAATGCCCTTACCAACACCCGATTCTCCTTCTATTAATACTGTGGAGTCTACCTTTGCAATTCTAAGTGCTAAAATCTTTATGTTTTCTATCTCCTTACTTTTAGATATAATAGAATCATTTTGTCCATCTATTGCATTAAGTATATCTAATTCTTTTTGCATTCTCACATTAACACTTTTTAATTCATTAAATTGAAGCTTTAAATTTTCAAGACTAGTCATATCCATAACAGATACAACAACATTTATTAACTCTCCATTTTCATAAATAGGTATACCTGTTGAAAAAATATATCTTCCGTTTACCTTCTGTGTCTTTGCAATCTTCTGTCCTTTTTCTATAACTTCTAAAGCAACTGATTCAGAATAAACTCCATCATGGACAAGCTTCTTCATATCCTTCCCAACAATCCAATCCTCTGAGATTCCCTCAATTTCTTCGCAGATTTTATTATATAAAACTGTTATTCCTTTTCCATCTACTACATGAACGCCAACATCTAAAGAATTAAATATGTCTTTGATTCTTTCTAAATTTAGGCATATATTAATCCTATCTTTATCAGAATTATTTCCCTTAGTATCTTCCATATTAGCACCTCACTTTTATGCAAGTTATTTTAAGTTAATTATAACATTATCATAACTATTTTTTATATTCTGATAATATTATATCATACTTATAATCATATGTTTAAACATAGATTTACTTCATATGATATAAATAAAAAACAGCACTAATTTTAAAAAATAATTATACACAAAAAACGGATTCTGCGGAATCCGTTTTTATATTTTTTGATAATTTTTTTGCTGCCTTACCTCATTAATTATTTTCTATTTTGAGACACCCTCTTTTTATGTGTATTATTTATTTTCCTTAATATTTTCTAGTATACTTTCTACTTTCTCTATGGTAGTATTATCTTTTGGATTAAATTTTTCATTTTCTAGTTCTAAATAACCCATATTTACTATTTTTTCTACACTATCTTTTGCCCATATACTAATATCTTTTTCATCTTTATATGAAAGTTGTTGTTTTTCTGCTGGTTCCATGTTTAAATAAGACACAAATCTGTCCAGTACAACAGCCAATTCTTCTCTTGTTAATAAATCAGAGGGCGCAAAAACATTGGATGATTTTCCTACTATTATATTGTTCTTTACTGCCCAACGACTAGCCTCTTCATAATAAGTGAAGAAAAAAATATCTTTAGGTGTTTCTTTTGCATATTCTAAAGATTCATTATTTTCAAGAGATATCTCATGTAATAAGTGAGCCAATCTTCCTCGTGAAATATATAAGCTTTTATCCTCTCTAGCCTGCAACTTTCCTGAATTATTTTCAATGTAATGAACTGCCGTATCTATACCTTGCATATAGTCATCATAAGTTTGTTCCATTATAATATCAGGTTTAATAGGCTCAATACCATAAGGAATACCACTGTCAAATAAACTATCAATTTCTATATATTTTGTAGAGTGACCTACTTGTATATTCAAGTGAGGCAATTGAAATTGATTCACAGCACCATAATGGTCAACACTTCCACCACTATAAGTCCCCATTAAAATACCATCCATTTCTTTTATCATCATGGCATTTATTGTAGCGGAAGAAAATGTATTTTCACCAATAAGACCTACTATTTCTACATCATTATTGTTTTGATATTCGGTTAATACATATAATAAAGGCATAATCACCCCATCAGAGCCGCCTGTATTATTTCTTAAATCAATAACAACAGTTTGATAGTCATTGCTTTCTAAATCCTTTTGAACATTTAAACTAAATGTTTCCATGGGCAAGTTTTTATCTTCTTGACAAGCATTATATTGAATATAATAAACATTTCCATCTAATGGCATAGAAAAATAAATTTTAGATTTATCCTTAGTTGTTTTTGGCTCTTGTCTACGTTTTTGGGCTAAATATGCCACATCTACCGTATCCGCTGAAGTATCTACAGTATGAAGATAAATTGTTTTTTCCTGATTTTCTTTCTTTACTGTTATTTCTAATTCATCATCTTTTATAATACCTACATAATCAAGAATTTCTTTGACGTTGATAAATTGTCTTAATTGTCTTTGAAGCCACACATCATTATCATGGCTGATAATAGATGCCATTTTATTTTTTACAGTTTCCATATCATATCCATTTAAAGCCACAATTTCCCAGCCAAGATATTCTTCATATTCTGTTTCAATAACATCAAGCACCCATGTTTCAATATGTCTGATGCTAAAAGGATAGATATGTACATCTTTCAAAGCATGACCTATATTCACATTTGTATGCGAATCATTAACCATAGCGACTAAGCTTTGTAAATCAAGGACATACTCCACATTTGACTTTTCATTTACATTTTTTTTAATCTCAGATTTTTTCTCTATAAATTCTTTTTCTGATGTGCTATAAAATATATTAGGATGACTTCCTTTTAATGTTTCATACAAAAAATCTAAATTTTCTTCCCTTTCCGTAATTTCACTGGCATGAACCACTGGAAAAGCACATAATAAAACGGTTAAAATTATAATCATCAGTTTTTTCATTTTTATCTCTCCTTAAACTATAGTATTAAATTTTTTTATTATAGATAAACAAATTCAAAATTAAACTATTTATAATAAGACATAGCATTAACAAGAGATTTAGTTTCAGCCTTGTTAGAATTTGCATGATTAAAATAGTCTGAAATAAACTTTCTCCAAATATTTTCTTGGGGATTTAACATTGGTGAATATGGTGGAAGATTAAATGTACATAATGCATTTTCATGTTGATTGATAAACTCTTCAACAGCTTTTGAAGTATGGATTCTAGCATTGTCCCAAATCATAAACACTCTTTTGTCCTTGTTAATGTCTAATAAGTCTTTTAAAAACTTAATAATTTCATCAGAAGAACATACAATTACGATAGAATCTATATGCTCTCATCTTTTAAAACATCTACTATTTCATCCCTCTCTACTTTCTTAACTCCAAAATAATATGCTAAATATATACTCATAAATATCACGATAACATATCCAATTATAATTCTATAATCTAAAAATATAATTAAATCTTTAAAGGTATAAGTTTTATTTATTTTAACTACAAATGCTAAAAAAATCAAAAATAGAGGAATTGATATTATAAAAGGATATATGCTGTAATAAATTCCTTCTAATCTTAACATTTTACCTAAATCATTCTTTGTAATACCCATAGACTTCAACATAGCAAATTCTCGTCTTCTATTCCTTAAGTTATTATTTATACTGGAATATGCATTAGATATACCTATAATACTTAGAAAAAATATAATAGAGAATATAATTAGGTAAACCAATTTATTCATCATTTTTTGCTCTGCTTCATCATCTAATATATTCCAGATATAATAATCATCTTCTGATAAATAATATTTCATAATATCTTTAATTTTTTCTTTAACACTATTAATATCCTTTTCATCTACTAATAAGTTAATTCTCTCCGAATGACTATAATCTCCCGGTAAATCAAAATTTTCCATTATAGAATTAAGAACTTCTTTAGGCATGAATAAATATATACGATAATCTTGTAAATTATAGTCTTTTATCGGTTTTACAGAAGTTTGAAGTCCTATATCTATATGAAAATTATATCCCTTTTGATTTTCATATTCACTAATTGATATATTATTTACCTTCTCATGAAAATATGGTATAAACTTTGTTCTAGCAAGTGGTTGATTTATATCCTCCTTCACTAAATTTAAAAGAATAGCTTTTGGCCTTTCTCTATTATAGTATTCTTCTGGTTCTTCTCCTTGAGACTTAATATATCGATTAAAATCCTCATTTTCAATACCTGTCAATACTACGGGTATCTCATATCCATCTTCTAATTTATTAATAGGATATTTTTTAATATCTATACCTTCAAATCCGCCTACATCTTTAAACCCATCCGACTCATATTCTAATTTCGCCTTAGAATATAGATACAGATTTTTATACGTAATACTTTCATTTACTTCATCTATCTTTCTAATTTCCTTAAATATATTTTCATCAGCAGGCTCTTTAGTTAAGACTCGTGTTTGCATAGAGTAATAGTATTCCTCAGTGTCTAAATCTGTAATTGCTTGATTCAAGCTTCTAAATGTAAGAAAAACAAACATTATAACAAAGCTAATGGTTATAGATATTATTGTAGTTTTAAAGGCTTTCTTATTTCCATCCAAAAAATCTTTAGCTAAACTAGATATTATATTACTAGGACTATAGTTATTCACTTTTCTTTTCTTTTTTCTAAGATGCTCATAATCTAAACCACCATATTTGATAGCCTCAATGGGTAACATTTTACTTAATTTTTTGGCAGGTCTGCTAATTGATATTAAAATAGCTAAAAACGATAAAATCAAAATTAATCCAATCACTATAGGAGATGTTTTAAATACTAGATTAAACATACTTCCATTCATATCAAGATTAATACTTTGTATCATACTGTTCACTATATCTATTATTATATAACAGAACAGATGACCTAAGATAACACCTATAATTATTGGTACTATTGAAATCAAAATAGCTTCCAATACTATAGTTGTCTTTATCTGCTTTGGAGTTGCACCTATGCTTTTTAGCATTCCCAATTGTCGTAATCTATTGTTAGACCATACTGTAAAAACATTATAGATTATTATAGCAAATAATAGCATGACGAATAATATAAAAATAGAAAATATAAGTGTAGATTCAGGGACTCTTTCCCATAAATTAAGAGAAGGCGGAAATATTCCTTGCAGCCTTAGATAATATAAATTATATGATGAACTATAATAGTCTTCAGGACTATCTCCCTCTCCCTTTGCAAATCCTAACATTCTACCAATCTCAGGCAGATCCTTGTATATATTTCTAGGATTTTTCATCCTTAAAAACGGAAAAAGCTTCATGCCTTCATCTATTGAATCTTCATCTAAAAAGCCTAATACTGCATAATAGGGCTCATATGATAAGCTTTTTCCAGAAATAGCAGCGACTATGGTATACTCTTTCTCTTTACCACCTATAAATGTTTCGCCCTCCCCAATAAAATCAAATGGGTCTATATTTTTTCCTTCTTTTTCCCTATATCCTAAATTCACCTTGATTTTATCCCCTATTTTATATTGGGGATTTTCATTTAAAAAATTTCCAATAACTACAATTTCATCGGATTTCTCTGGGATTCTTCCTTCTAATATAAAATTCTTTTCATACATGTTTTCCCAATATTCTTTATTGAGATATGAAATATTGAAATAGGGTCTTTTAGTATCGATTTTACCACTGTAATATTCAGACCTTAAGTATACCTCATCCACTTTTTGATTTTCCTTTAAATATGGAATTTGAGATTTATCAATACCGCTATAAAAAGAGCCATGATAGTTTCCATTTCGCAAAATAGCTTTATTAATATCATGATTCCAGTTCATATAAGTAGCTAATACCATTGTACTAAGCAAAATAGTGGCTATGGTAATGGCAATCAATATAGATATAGTATTTTTTCTATTCTTCTTTAAATTATTCCAAGTATATTCAGTGAGGATTTTCATTGTCTAATCACCTCATCTGAAACTATTTTACCGTCCTCCATAGTGACTATTCTATCTGTTTCCAATGCCATTTTTTCATCATGGGTTATCAGTATTATAGTTTGTTTGTATTTCTTATTTGATAGTTTTAATAATTCCACAATCTCATTGGAATTCTTCCTATCTAAATTTCCTGTAGGCTCATCTGCTAAAATAATTGCTGGACGATAGATTAAAGATCTTCCAATGGCTACCCTTTGTTGCTGTCCTCCTGATAATTCTCCCAGATAATGTGTCAATCTATTGTCCAAGCCCAATATCTCTACTATCTCATTAAAATGCTTCATGTTTGGCGTTCTTCCATCTAAAAGTAAGGGAAGTAAAATATTTTTCTTTACATCGATTGTTGGAATCAGATTATAGAACTGATATATTAGTCCAACCTTTCTCCTTCTAAATAGTGCTAATTCACTTTCTTTTAAAGTGGAAATCTCCCTATCTTCTATAAATACTTTTCCTTCTGTTGGTCTATCAACACCACCTAATATATGTAATAAAGTAGACTTACCTGAACCGCTAGCTCCTACAATAGATACAAATTGCCCCCTTTGGACAGAAAAAGTCACATCATTAAGTGCTATAACTTTTGATTCACCTTTACCATAAGATTTTGTTAAGTTTTCCGTTCTCAATATTTCCATTTTCATTCCTCCTTATGGTTATCAGTTTATATTCTTAATGTGACATTTAAGTGACATTTTATATTTTTTGATAGAATTTAACCTTAAATCTCGCCCCACCTTCAACCCTGTTTTCGGCTGAAATTTCTCCATTATGCTTTTCAATAATAGTCTTTGACATAGAAAGCCCTATTCCAACGCTATCCTTATTAGCATTTTTACCTTTATAAAATCTTTTAAAAAGATAGGGTAAATCTTCCCTATAAAATCCACTTCCATTGTCTTCAATCTTTACCTCTGCAAATATAGGATTAGATTCAAGAAAAATATCTATCTCTCCATTATTATTCAAATGTTCAACAGAATTTTTTATAATATTTAAAAAGGCTTCACCTAACCAATAAACATCTCCTTTTATTGTTATATCTTGTCCTATTACATTTAATTGGATATCCTTTTTTTCTATTAAATACACAATAGGTTCTATAGCTAAATCTATTATATTTTTAATCTCTATAGTTTCTTTTTTAAATTCAATTGCATCTGCATCTAATTTTGACATAGTAAGTAAAGAATTAGTCAAAGTCTCTAGTCTTCTTATTTGTTTGCTCAACCTATTAATATATTCTTGACTTTCCTCCTTTGATTCGTTGTTTTCCATTAATTGAGCCATAATATTAATAGAAGTGATCGGAGTTTTCAATTGATGTGATATATCTGCCATATTCTCTTTTAAATTAATTTTATCTTGCATAGCCTGTTTCTTTAATTCCCTTAGATTGACAACAGTTTTGTATAGTTCATCGGAAAGAATTGTAAAATCTTCATCAATACTTAGATTTAAGGAGTAATCTCCTTTATTAGTATTTTCTAGATAATTCTTTAACTTTTCTATATTTTTTTTCCTACTGTTACCTGATATTTTCATATTGCTATAAAATATGAAAGTAATTAGGATAGAAAATAAAAGACTTATGTAGATAACTTTTTTCTTATCCTTTAGAAATATAAACCCTGCTGAATTATATCCATATTTCTTTAAAACTTCTTTTCCGCTTATAGTATATTGACTATGTTCAGCTTTCAACTGGTTCATAGCCAATATTTCTATATCCCTCGAATTTTTATTTATAACTCCTATTACAGTTGATAATTTCTCTAATAATATATTCTCCAATAAATTATAGGTTAAAATACAAAATACAAATGATAATAGTAAAATGAAAATCAACATTCCTAATTTATAAGATGAATTTTTTCTTAAACTACTCATATTCACTCTCCATTCTATATCCTATTCCTCTAATTGTTTTTATAATCATAGGTCTGCTCCAATTATCTTCTACCTTTTCCCTTAGTCTTTTAATTGTAACAGTAAGAGTATTATCATTAACAAAATCTCCTTCAATATCCCAAAGTCTTTCTAGAATAAATTCTCTTGTTAAGGTTTGATTTTGATTTTCCATAAACATTTCAAGTAACTTATACTCTCGACCAGTTATATTGATTTCCTCATTATTTTTGAAAGCTTTTGTTTGGGATTTAATTAACTTTAAATCTTTGCAAAACAATATGTCCTCTGAGGTATTATCTCTTTTCACTCGTCTTAAAACTGTATTTATTCTTGATTCTAATATGGATAGTTTAAAGGGTTTAGTAATATAATCATCTGCTCCTAAATCTAATCCCTTAACTATTTCTTCATCTTCATCCCTTACTGTAAGAAAAATTATTGGAATATGAGATTTAGATTTTACAAAAGAAAAAAATTCATATCCTATTCCATCTGGTAAATTCATATCAAGGATAATTAAATCATAGCTTAAATTAAACTTTTCTTTTCCTTTGGCTAAGGTATCTCCTATCTCCACCTTAAAATTCTTTTTCTCTAAATATGTCTTTATTCCAAATGATATGTTTTCATCATCTTCAATTAATAAGATTTTCTTCAATAATTTCACCTCTATAATAAATAGTTGAATTTATCTTTATTATATAATAAAAAAGGTCTCAGAGTAATATATCTCCTAAAAAACCTTTTTCAGCTTTAATTTTAGAATATATCCTGATAAAAAAGTGTGATATAATAATTGACGAGGAAAAAATTGGATCATACAGTACTGGAAAATTTGCATAAGTTTCAAATTATTTATATACTACGGAGGCAATTATATGTTAAAACTAATAGACATTGATTCAGAGAATTTTTGGGAAATTATAAAACTTAAGGTAACGAAACAACAAGAAGAATTTGTGGCATCTAATATATTTTCAATTGCTCAATCAAAAGTACAATCCGAATGTATACCTATGGCTATATATAATGACGAAACCCCCATAGGTTTTCTCATGTACTGTATGGACAGCATTGACAAAGAATACTGGATTTATAGAATTATGATAGACACCAAGCATCAGTCAAAAGGATATGGACGACAGGCAATGGAATTGCTTATAAATAGGATTAAGGAAGACAAAGAACACCATGTTATTTTTATTAGCTTTGAACCTGAAAACGAATGGGCAAAAGTAATGTATGAAAGCATAGGATTTACACCAGATGGCAGAATTATTGAGGGTGAAATTGTGTACAAGTTAGAATATTAGCTGCATTCTCTCCCATCTTAAAATTATACTTTTTTAGATAATAAGTATGAATTTAGGCTTGCTTCAAAGAGTAAACCTAAATTCATATTTTGGAACAATTTTTTATTCTGATCTCTCAGCATTTCCTTCATATTGCTAAGAAAGTATAGCCAATATAACTATGACTCTAACTTAATAACGGCCTAATTTACCTAACTCTTCCTCTATTATCTTCTTATCTAACCTTTCAAATAAAATATCAAATTTACCTATTACACTTCCTATTTTTACATCTAAATACTCCCAAGTATCTGAATCGGAATTTAACCAATACTTAACTTTAGCTGATGAGAAAGGCAAAAATGGCTGAAGTAAGTTAGCTATATTTACTATGGCTACTAAGCAATTATAAATGGTATTAGCACATTGAGTTTTATCTGTATTGACTGTAATCCAAGGAGCCGTCTCATCAAAATATTTATTTATACTTCTAATAAAATCAAATATTTTCTCTATTGATGCTTTTAAATTTCCACTCTCTATAAGGCTTCCAACCTCATTGTATAAAATATCAATATCTGTTCTTATATTATAATTTAGCTCTCCTATTGGTATCTCACTATTAAAATACTTTTTCGCAAATACTAAGGTTCTGTTTACTAAATTGCCATATACTCCTAATAACTCTCCATTATTCTTATTAATAAATTCTCTCCAGGAGAAATCAGTGTCTCTTTTTTCTGGACCATTAACTATAAAAAAATATCTCAATGAATCAATATTATATTTTTCAATAATATCTGGAATCCATACTGCCCAGTTATTGCTGGTTGATATTTTCTTTCCTTCTAGATTGACATACTCGCTTGAAACTATATTGTCTGGAAATTTATTAACCCCAACACCGCTTAGTAATGATGGTAGAATTATAGTATGGAATGGAATATTATCCTTTCCGTGAACATAATAAGCTGTAGTTTTGTTATCCCAAAACTCCTTCCAGCTTTTATTATTTTCTGCTCCCCATTTTTTACTTACAGTTAAATAACCTAGTACCGCATCTACCCATACATATACTTTTTTGTCCTCATATCCTTTAATTGGTATGTCGATACCCCATGGAAGCTCTCTTGATATCGCCCTGTCTTGTAACCCTTCATTCAAATATCTCTCTGTATTATTAACTGCATTTATTCTCCAATTTCTTCTACTTTTATCTAGATCATCCCATACTTCTTTTTCAAATTTTGATAATCTAAAAAACAATTGTTTTACGTTTTTAACTACTGGCTCACTGCCACAAAGCTTGCATTTCCTGTCCTCAAGTTCAAGTGGCTCTAAAATAGTGGAGCAAGCATCACATTGATCTCCTCTAGCCATACTTTTACACGCTGGGCAAATACCTTCAACAAATCTGTCAGCCAAGAATTGAGTACATTTTTCACAAAATAGCTGCTCTACTTCTTTTTCATATATTAAGTCATTATTATATAATATACGAATAATATCTTGAACCTCTTTCTTGTGATATTCATCATCAGTCCTAGAATATATATCATAAGAAAATCCTAGCTTATCAAAGCAATATTTGAATTCATTATGATATTTATCAGTAATTTCTCTGGGAGATATATTTTCTTTTTTAGCTCTTATAGATATTGGCGTACCATGGCAATCACTTCCTGATACATACAATACTTTTTCACCTTTGACTCTAAAATATCTTGCTATAACATCTCCCGGTAATAATGCTGCTATATGTCCTATATGCAATGAACCATTGGCATATGGCCATGCTCCTCCTATAAAAATACTCATAATTTTCCCTCCTATTATTTTTTAATAAATACAAAAAACTCCCGAACCTAAGAAATATTCCTAGGAACGAGAGTTTAATTTCGTGTTACCATCCTAATTTACCTATATCTCACGATATAAGTCTCATCAAGTACGTCACAGATAACGTGATTATACTCTATCACTATAACGGGTGAACCCGTTGCAGCCTAAATCTTACGATCTCGGTGCACAACTCCAAGGCCATTTTCACTTTAATATTCTTTGCCCCTTCTCACCAAACTAGGAGTTCTCTGTAAAAGCATTCTTAAAGCTACTTTCCTTTTCTTCGTATTTCAATTATTATGTGTATTATATTCTATATTATAATTAAAGTAAATATGATTTATTAATTTTCTAACATTTCCATCCCACTAATAACATCTGATGTAAGATAATCAAGTAAATTAATCTATTTAATTTCTATCCCATCTTCTATAGATAGAATATTGGAAATAATAGCTGTACCTTTTACAACTTTTTCCTCCACTTTAGGCGCCATCGAAGGATTAGATGGATATTTTTTTCCATCAAATTTCACTCTGGCATAAGAAAATTCTGCTCCTCCACCTGCTACCTGCATTATAATATCATTCCAACCATTTGTTTTATCTTCACTTATTATAATTGGATTTCTCGCTAATGTGAATTTAGATATTACTTCATAACTTTCTTCCCCAATTATTAAAGCTGTAGAGCCACCTGAACCTGACACAGATTGCCCCAATAAGTAAACAAAGATTTCTTTTTTGCCGTCTCCATTAAGATCAATATAATTATAAGAATATGCAACCTTTCCATCTTGATTTTTATCGTACTCTAAATAATCAATAATAGCTTTTTCTAATTTTTCATTTCTTTCAGTTTCAGAAGATTTATATTTAATACCTGAAAAATCTATTGCATCTGATTTAAATTCTATTATCTCATCTTCATTTATTATTTGGTTCATCTTATCTATTAAATTCTCTGTAATTTTATTATCATTTTTGGCTATTTCTTCTGTATAAGTCTTCAATATATCATGTAATACTAAATGCTCATAATTTTCCATTGCCTTATTATAACTTTTAAGAGCATCAGAATTTACCTTATGAGTTGTAAGATCATGGATTGAAAAGATATATCCTCTTAAATACCATTCATGCATTTGATTTACTTCTGGTAAATATTTAGAATAAGGATACATCAACATAAACTCTTCCATAGCTGCAATTCTTGAAGCCATTTCATCTAATGGTATTTGAACATATTCTTCAGAAAGTCCTGGTTTACTAGATTCTGCTGCAAATATCTTTAAATAATCACTAATCTCGCTACTTACGGAGTCACTAAAATTAAAAAACTTCTCATAATCTATAACAAAATAGTAACTTCCTTCGGCTGTAGCCACTTTTAATCCTATACTGTTGGCATTTAGAAGTAATTCTTTCAAATCTTTTTCCTTTGAAAAAGTAGAAGCATTTTTAATAATATTTACATCATTTAAATCAGTAGCTTTCAATTTATATGTTTTCATGATGCCTTGATTTTCAAACATTTTATATTTTTCCTGATATTTATTGAAGGTAGTATTCATTGAACTAAGCTCTTCATTTAAAGCTGACAAATATGTCCTAACCCCTTCACTATTATCTCTTATAGAAAGTTTATCTTTATTTTCATTTAAATAATCAAATGCTTTTGATAAATTCCCTTTATTTATAAATTCATTATAATTAGATACTACTTTTTTATCTGTTTTTTCTTCTTTAGGTTCTCCTACCTTCTCATATTTCACAAAATTAACTCCATCTTTTCCATTCCATTTATACCATATATTAATCTTTTCTGAGTTGACAGAACTGCTATCCGCAGATTCAGGATCAATTTCTTGTATGGAAAATTCAAGTATCCCATCCTTATCAATATCTTTTATCTCACCATTTGGATATACTGATAAAAGATTTGCTTTTTTAGAGCTTATTCTATTAACTAATTTATCATTCTCAAGAGTAAAAAGATAAAATTGTCCTGAATGTGCTCCTACATTGGAATTTATAAAAATTGCATTTTTTCCTGTTTTTCCTTCTCCTATAATTATATTTTCAACTCCATTATCATAATTCATAGAAACTCTATCTATTTCCTTATACTCACCATCTTTATATTTATATAATACTAATGTACCTTCATCATCCATGTTGCTGAAATCTCTTTGTTCATACACTATAATTTCAGGAATGTTATCTCCATCTAAATTACCTATATTAAAATGTTTACTTATTTTTCTCTCATTTTCCTTACTATATTTTGTTAAAAGATTAACTCCTAACTCATTAGCTAAATTCATATATTTATTATCTTTCATATAATCGTAGCTTTTATCATTTTTATTAATAATTGCAGATATTGAGTTTTGTAATCTGTCACTTGCTTTAGTCTGTTCTGCCATAGCTGTAATTCCACTCAAATATCCCAGTGATGCTTGTGGTAGTGGTGCAATAGCTATAGTAAAACCTAATGTAACTGAAGCAATTCTTCTTATTTTCTGTCTCATTTTTATTCTCCTTTTTTTATTGAATTAACTTTATTATATAACTAAGAAGTCTAGGAGTATTTACAAAAAAATTACATAATAATTACATAATGGAATCAAACTAAATAGATATTCTTTTTATCTCCCATTTTATTTTAAATTATAATTATTTTTCTTCAATATTTCTTTGAAATAATATCCATGTAGTGGTAAAAAAGTAATATCAGGATAACTTTGTCCTGTTTCCCATTTAGAAATAGAGGCCTTTGAAATACCGATATATTTTGCTAATTCTTCTTGAGTAATACCTTTTTCTTTTCTCTTAACTACTAGTGTTTTTGCAATATTTATTTCCTTCATCTAATCACCTCTCGCTTTAATTATATTTACTGTTGCTAAAAATTTCAAAGGATTTGCAGTTGATTTTGAAGGTCAGACATTTATTGCATACTCATCAATATTTTGATACCAAACTCCATGAGCCTTAGTAAAGAGTTGACTGAAACAACCAAATTTAGTTGTATTCTCATTCCAGATAAAAAGATTATCCATCAATAATGACATCCACCATTTCAAAAATCTGTTCTTTTCTATCTATTGGAAGATGGTTTATATAATCTTCTAAATTTAATCGAAGCTCATGTTCAGCTTCAGATAAATCTACAGCTTGAATATCCGATTCAAATGAATTCCGCTTAATGAGTGCAGCAATCTCAATATCTTCAAGCATATCAAAGACTAAAGCCATCTCTTCACCATTTAGTTCTGCATCAAAAAGGATATCTTCCAAATCATTAAATGACTCTACTTTTTCTTTTATAATTGCAATCTTATCCAATGAATATTCACAGACTAATAATTGATTAATTAATTTTCTATAATCTTCATCTTCCATCTTTACACCAGGCAAAAACTTAATCTTCTGCTTCAAGTCAGGATTAATCGGAATTACAAATACTTTATCCAGAGCATTTGTCTTAATTCCATAGGCAATATTAGATGTGATTTTAGGTAAGCTTCTTTCAATATACTCTTGAACTAAAGGATTTATAATATTCATCTTTTCAATTAATTTTTTAGCCGCATTTTGAATCTTCAAGGCAAGTGAATAATTAGTATCCTTTGATAGCTCTTTATCTAAAAATTGAATTTCATCTTCTGAAATCTCCAATTTTTTAATACTTTTATTGGCAAGCAAGCACCCTAGCCCCGCCGTCAATACATGTTCAAAGATATTAATTAGCAAATCTTTATATCCTTCGTCATATCCATAAAGGAGATAGTGAATATCTTGTGTATCAAAATTTCTACAAAACTCATTTTCAATAAGCAAATTCTCAAGATATTTTTGAATAAATTCAATCCCCTCCAAATTAATCACTGGATTACAGAGCTGATAATCTATTGATGCAGGAGTCTCATGAGCCTCATAATCTGGATTATATGACCTAAAAAAAGTTCCTATCCCATTATCATCAAGGGTTGCATTATAAGTATAATTTAATGTAAAAACCTTATTCTTTTTAGCCAGCTTGTAGATATGTTTTACAGTGCGAATTTTCTCATCAATCAAATCTCTCCCCTTCTTATAAATTTCATCAATCCTTGTTGATTTGAGTTCACTAACCGCACTGTGAGCATCAGGTAATGATTTTAAATACAGCCCTATTGTGTAGAGATTGGATTTCATTATATTCTCAGCAACCTCTACTCTTATGGAACTACTTTCGCCACCATTGTATCTTTCACTTTTATATGCTAAAAAATCAATACATTGCAACTGAATATTTTCAATATCTGAATCATATAGAAGTCCACAAGCATATGCCTCTTGCAGAATCGAAATAAAATACGATTCTTCACTCAAATTATTACTATCAATGATATGTCGATTTTTAATATTCCCCATATTCATCCTCCTCATATTCTTCCAAATCCTCCGAATAATCCGGAGGATATCCATATCTTAAGTTGCGAGCCATATTAGCAAGTTCTCTTTCTGAAAGTAATTCCAATGATCCCTGGCATTTTCCATCAAAACTATTCTTCATAAATTTTATCAATTCATCATCGCTCATCAAATCAAGTGTTTCATTTTTATAAAAATAAAAGATTTCAGTAAGTTCGTGAAGTGTTTCAGCATAGTTGTACATAGAAATATAAGGGGAATCACAAAACTCTTTAATTATTTTGTTGATGGAACCTCCTCCAAATTCAATCCGACCATTGGTTTTTAATGCCAGAGCACGAGTTTCAACTAGTTCGACAGCATCATGATGGGATAAAGTCAGCCTAAACTGAGCAGTAAAATCATTACATCTTTCTATTTCTGCCACAGCTTGTTTTAATATCAAGGATGAACCTAAGCTAGTTATTTCGAATAACAAAATAAATCTCCTCCTATGATAAATTATTTTTATTTTTTTCAATATCCTATTGACACGCCCTTTTAAATATGTTATGATAAAAATGTATAATTGTATATTTTTGATTTATTGCGTATCTTATATCATATCATGTACAAATATAAAAAGCAATAAAATAATTACAGCGAACAGTTATGTTCGTTTTTTAATTATTTTATTGCTTTTATTGTTATTCCTGTATATCAATAAATTAAGACATAATGTCTAAAATACAGCAAATGCTCTTCTATGTTTAATTATACATATACCTTTGCTATTAAAACATTAGCTAGATTTTCAGATCTTAGTTTTAGATTTAGAGTATTGTTATTAGACCTAACTAAAAGAGTCTGAAATGGGCTAATAGGATTTGTATCTCCATTGATATCAACATATACCTCATTATCCCAAGTATATATGAAACAAAAGGCTTCCTTAAAATCGAAAGAAATTTCTTCTACTACTAAATGTTCTTTGTCTATATAAATGCTCTCAAGCTGTCCTTTAGCTCCATTCCTAAGCATCAAATTAAAATCTCTTGCCAGACCATAACTAGTAGTATCTATTGCTCCATCAAATTCGTATACTTGAAAGGGCTTTAAATTGATATATTCTTTATGATTATGTGTTAATTTAAGTTCATTATCAAGTGGCGTAATAAATCTATTTACTCCTTCTAATTTAGTAAACTCTGATTTTTCTAGTTCTACTGTGGCAGAGCTTAATCTGAATTTAAAATTAAACTCTTTATAATTTGAACCTTCTGGATAGATAAATAATTGAGTAGTCTTCCCTCCTGACCATTCTGTTGTTATATAATCATCCTCTTTAATTAGTCTTGTCTTAATCTCCATTTTATTCTCCTTATTATTTTGATAGTCTTGCACATCGATATATGGGATTTTATATTAAAATTTGCTGCTGCATGACGTGCAGAATAACCTGTACTATGCATATATTCTATAACAGATAGTTTAAAATCGCCACTATAAGTTTGGATTTTAACTAAATATTAGATTTTTTCTCTAACTTTTGGAAATCAATTCATAGCGGGTAGTATTTATAAAACATCAAAAAATCGTCCGTATTTATAACAGACGATTTTTATCATTTCATTTTATTTCTTTTTCACAGGGTAGCATACTTCCGTTACCCATTCTTCAGGATTCTGTGTTTCATAGGGACTAACATGGTAAATACAGAAGGATAAACCATTAAATTCATATCCATTATCTCGAATCCAGTTGGCTACAGCTTCATTCACTTCTATAACTTGGTCATAACTTCCCTTGTAGGTAGCTGATGCAATTTGAATGGGGGCAACGGTCTTAAATTTAACATTTTCAGTGTCTTCATAATTTCCACGCACTGATTTCTGAACTTCTACATCTACTCCACTTTCCTTATACTCTCCATCATGAAAGATAGCTAAAGTATAGCACGGTTCACCATCTTGCATATGAAGAGACGCTGTTTCTTCCATGAGAATATTCCAAAGCATTCCTTCCTGATCATAGTTAGGAATTATCCTACGTACGCTTGCCACATATCTTTCAGGAAGTTCTTTTAACGTTACATTGTAATTCATTGTCTTATCATCCTTTCCAAGTCTCTGAATAGTAGTCTCAATGAGCAGTAAACGTCGATTTATTTCCTCCGCTTGTTCTCGAATTTCTGTCTGTTTTAACAATAAATATTCCCTTAGAGCCTGTGGATTTTCATAATTTTTCAGTATTTTAGAAACAGATGCCAGGCTAAATCCCATATCTTTTAGTGCATTAATACGACCTGCAAGAGGCAATTGTGCTTCACTGTAATATCTATAACCTGTAAAATCATCTATACTCTCGGGAATAAGTAAACCAATCTCATCATAATGACGTAGCATTCTTATACTGATCATTGATAGTTTTGAAAAATCACCTATTTTTAACATTTATCTTATCTCACATATATGTGTTTTTTGAGCTCAATTACAGTATAAAGTATACCATAGTGTAAGAGTCAACAAATAATTTAAAAATTATCTGTTGACTCTTGAAAACTATACTATCTAAATCAAATATGCAGCTCTAAAAGCAGTCATCAATTTTTTCCTTTCCTAAACATACTTTTTAACTCCTTAGCCGCTTCTTTTATATCTGGTTGCGAAATAATAGCTGAGACCACTGCAAGCCCATGGATATCTATGCCTTCAAATTTTGGTATTGTAGTCTTATTAATTCCTCCAATCACCACAATAGGCAGTTTAATATGTTCTCGTATTCGTGCAAGTTCATCTATGGATGTAATCTTTGCATCTGTTTTCGTACCAGTTGTAAACATTGCTCCGACACCAAGATAGTCTGCATCCTCTGACTGTGCATTTATTGCTTCTTCAAAGGTAGATGCAGATACACCAAGGATTTTATTGTCACCAATCAATTTTCTTGCAATGGTTGCAGGTATGTCACTCTGACCAACATGTACACCATCAGCATCAATCGCCAATGCAATATCAATTCGGTCATTAATTATTAATGGAATCTGATATCTATCTGTAATTTCCTTTATTTTCATTGCTATTTCAAAAAACTCTAAAGATGAGCAATTTTTCTCTCTCAATTGTATTACCGTACAACCGCCTAAAATGGCTTGCTCTACAGCAGTTTCCAGTTTTTCTGTACTCATAAGCTCTCTATCTGTTATAAGGTAGAGTGTATAATCAATATTCGGTTTCATCTATCTTCGCCCTTTCTACGAAATATGTGCTGTTCATATTTGATAAAGTATCAATGATACCAATATGAAAACTACCTGTTCCCATTTCTCTAGTTTTTATAAAGGAAATCTCACCGGCAATTCCCATTGCAGTAATTCCTGTAACCGTTGCTGTATAGTAATCCTTTGTTATACCGCAGAAACTACCTACAAGTGCAGATGTCATACAGCCTGTACCAGTCACTTTGGAAAGCAGTTTATGACCATTGGCTACTTTAGCAACACGAATGCCATCTGAAATGACATCTACCTGTCCTGTAATTCCCACAACACAAGAATATTTATTCGCCACTGACTTCGCAATAGCTTCCGCATCATTTCTTTCATCTGCTTTTGAAGTATCAACTCCTTTTGTAGAAGCACTTAGTCCAGCTACAAAGGAGATCTCTGATAAATTTCCACGAATTATATCTATTTTTACTTCTGAGAGAATTTCCTGTGTTGTTTTGTTTCGCAGTGAAGAGGCACCTGCTCCAACAGGATCTAAAACTACGGGAATATGAAGTTCATTGGCTTTTTTTCCTGCGATAATCATTGAAGTAATAGTTCGTTGATTTAAAGTTCCTATATTAATTACAAGAGCAGAAGATATTGAAACGATTTCTTCTACTTCTGCAACATCATCTGCCATAATAGGAGAGGCTCCTATTGCCAAAATGGCATTTGCACAATCATTTACTGTCACATAATTAGTGATATTATGAATCAGTGGATTTTTTATCCTGACTTCGCGGAGCAAGTCCACGCAAGCGTTAGTTAAATAATTCATTAGTATTTCCAGCCTTTCTTTTATTTATAATAAAACATATAAAACCAATTGCCGCCATTACAGGCAACGTGATTCCTATAATAGAGTTATAAGGCATAAGTAAACGATAAACGATAAATCCAATCACCCATAAAATTATGTTTCTTATGCTATGAGAGTGACTAGGATCTATATCTTTTTTATGCAACAGAAAATAATCCACAAACAGAATGGCAAATAAAGGTGCAAATACAGAACCTATAAGATATAAAAAATTCTCATATTGACTAATAGGAACAAACATTGCAAGTAATGAACCTACGACACATGCAATAACAGCAGCAAACTTTTCATTTACCTTTTTATTTAAATTCGCTGTGCTTACTCCTGCAGAATAAACATCGAGAAATGTAGTAGTAACTGTAGAAAATAGAACAATTACAAGAGCAATCAAGCCAAGTCCTGCAGACATTAATATGGCTGTAATATCCGATGTGCCAGCGTAAATTGCTGCACCGAGTCCAATTACAAACATCACTGTACTACCAACAAAATAACTTATTACACTCCATAAAGTACCTGTGATTTTCTTCTCCAACTTTCTTGTATAATCAGATATAAGAGGAAGCCAAGAAAGGGACATAGCTACATTAAGTTCAACCGCGGTACCAAAGTTTATAGTTTCTTCCATTACAATTACTCCACTAGTATTTTTGAAAACCGTAAAACCAAGAATAATTGTAAATATAAACAAGACCGTCATCACTACAGTATTTAATTTTGACAGATTTTTAATACTAATTACTACCCAAATACAAATAAGTAATCCAATAACCATACACCATAACCTTTCATTCTGATAGCCCCAAAGATGATTTGTAATTCCATCAAATGCTTTTGCTCCGTTAATAATCATAATTGCAGTCCAACCAAGAAGCTGTAATATATTAATCCACGAAAACCCAAATGAACCATATTTACCAAAAGAAATGCGAACAGATTCAGCAGCAGAAAGGCCAGTTTTTGCACCAATCAGCCCCGCTGGAAAAAGAATAGCTCCTCCAATTACATGACCAATAATAATAGCCCAAATACCTTGGGCTAGTCCCAAAGGAGCAAGCAAGGCTCCTGTCATAATTTCAGCAATAGATACTGCTGCACCAAACCATAATAATATTTGACTAAAGGTAGACACCTGTTGATTTTCATTTTTCATTATAAATCTCCTTTACTTTCCTTAATATTCAAACCATTTTTATATAGGTCATAAAAATGATGTGTTGGTCCATTACCCTTACCAATGTTTAACGAATGTTCAATTGCTGTAGTAATATATTTTTTAGCCTGCTTTACAGCAATAGGCATAGTCATACCAAGTGCAAGATTGGAAGCAATAGCCGAAGAGAAAGTACAACCTGTTCCATGAGTATTTTTTGTATTTATACGCTGAGTTTCAAAATAATAGAACTCTTTACCGTCATATAAAATATCCAGTGCATCTCCAATAGCATGACCACCTTTAACAAGAACATTTTTACACCCCATATCATAAATAAGCTTTGCTGCTATTTTCATATCTTCTGTACTGCTTATCTTAATATTTGATATCTTCTCAGCCTCTGGGATATTAGGTGTAAGTAAATCAGCATAAGGTAGTACAACCTTGATCAACGTATCTATGGAATCGGGGTCCATAAGTGGGCAACCATTTTTCGCATACATTACAGGATCAATTACAACATTACACGGCTTATATTGCTCCAGTTTTCTTGCTACTGCCTCCATACAAAGTTGTGTAGACAGCATACCAATTTTCACAGCGTCAACCTCAATATCCTCAAATACTGCATCAATCTGCTTCTCAATCATATCTGGAGTAATATTTTGTATATCGATAACACGGCTCGTATTTTCTGCTACTACTGAAACAATGACACTCATTCCAAACACCCCATGTGCAGAAAACGTCTTTAAATCTGCTTGTATCCCAGCACCTCCACTACAATCTGATCCAGCAATACTAAGTACCTTTTTCATTGAAATTCCTCCCTTTGTTCTTTATATATAATAAATTAGGGTACTTCTCTACACGGAGAAGCACCCTAATCAAATACAATAATGTAAGTGATTTGCTTCCCTACGTTGGTATTAACCAACAGGTTCAAAGGGTCAGGTTTTACCTTCTCAACTATTTATAGTCCCCCCGCAAATGTTAATTATATTCATTTTTATACTTAATAACTCTATTTTAAATAATAATAGGGTACTTCTCTACACGGAGAAGCACCCTAATCAAATACAATAATGTAATTGATTTGCTTCCCTACGTTGGTATTAACCAACAGGTTCAAAGGGTCAGGTTTTACCTTCTCAACTATTTATAGTTCCCCCGCAAATATTAATTATATCAATTTTTATACTTAATAACTCTATCTAAATAATAATAGGGTACTTCTCTATACGGAGAAGCACCCTAATCAAATACAATAATGTAAGTGATTTGCTTCCCTACGTCGGTATTAGCCAACAGGTTCAAAGGGTCAGGTTTTACCTTCTCAACTATTTATAGTCCCCCCACAAATATTAACTATATTGATTATATCCCATAGTAATAACATAATCAAGCTACAAAAGTATAATTTTTTCTTTAGCTTTTATAAATACTATTATTTTTATTCAGCTTTCATAACTGAAATTATAGTAGCCAAAGCATCTATACTTTCTTGTGGAACACCAGATATGCAAATCCTTATGTAGTTATAATTCCTCTGATTCTTCTCTTTAGACCATTTTTCTGGAAAGAATTCTAATGCTGCTTTTACAAGAATCCCATGATGTTCAAGTTTCTTTTCAAATTCTACAGCCTCTATATTCTCAGGCAGATAGAGCCATATGAATATTCCATGTTCTGGAACATACCAACTGAAACCTAACGGGCTTAATGATTTAACGATTTTAGCTGCCTTCTTAAGTTTAGTTTCATAAGATTTTTTGACTTTTTTAATATGTTTTTCGTACATTCCTGATTTTATAAAAATATCCAGTGCTGCTTGTGGAATTTTTGATGTATTCAAGTCACTAATATGCTTAATATTAATCACTTCCTCAATCATGGATTCTGGAAGTACTGCTGCTCCCATCCTTATTCCAGGCATGAAAGCCTTTGAAAAGCTTCGTATATAAATAGTACGTTTGCTTATATCATAATAATGTATTGACATAGAACCTTTTCTTGAGCCTAAATCTGCTAAATAGTCATCTTCTATAATAAGCACATTATATTTATAAGAGAGTTCGGCAATTTTCTGCTTGTCTTTTTCAGAAAGAGTATAACCGGTAGGATTATGATGTCTTGGTATAACATAGAAGGCAGTAATTTCACCTGACTTAAATATTATTTCCATTTCTTTATAGTCAAAACCATCAACTCTCCTTTCAATTCCTATAATATCAATACCTAAATGATCTGCCAATTTTAAAGCAAGACTGTATGTAGGAGATTCAACAAGTAATTTACCTTTACTTTTCCCAAATAGATATTGAAATACTAACCCTATAGCTTGTTGGGCTCCATTGGTAATTATTATCCTTTCAGCAGCAGTATATATTCCGTCCTTCTCAAATTCATACTTTAATGTATCCCTTAAAGAAGATAGTCCACCACTAGATTCATATTCAAACAATGTATTTTTATACATATCAACTGCCTTATTCATTACATGAGTGAATTCTCTATATGGAATAAGTTTTTCATCTGGCTTAACTGTCCTAAAATCCACCTCTTCCTGCACCACCTTTAACCTTTCTTCTGAATCAATCAAGTAAAAACCTCCGCGAGGAATACTATATACCTTATGCTCCCTTTCCAATTCGTTATATGCTTTATTTACAGTTATTTTATTTATAGAAAGGTATGAAGATACTTCTCTGCAACTTGGAAGCCGCTGACCATTTTTTATTTTCCCATCCTTAATTTCTCTAAATATAAAATCCTTAACCATCTCAACTTTACTTTTTTTCATCATTTTTCACCTCTACACCATATTTTGTAATAGTACAGAATGAATTTTACATAATTGAACTACTATATTTTTCATTATATACTTAACCTAAAATAATTCAATATATTGGAGGTAATAAAGGTGGATGAACTATACAAAGATAGATGCATGAAAATGTTTGCAAGTCCAGATACTTCCATAACAGTCATGGAAGCTTTAGGTACTCGAATCAAAACTAAAGAATATGGAGAACTGATTGATTTTGAATCAGGATGTTGGGCTGCTGTCCTAGGTCACAGCAAGAAAGAAGTCGTGGAGACTATAGTTGAAAATGCGGGACATTTATTTCATACTCATCAATATTTTGATACAGAACACCCAGGGGCCTTAGTAAAAGAACTTACTGAAGCGTCTAAACTTAATGGAAACTATAAAGGCACCTTTATGTCATCGGGAAGTGAGGCTGTTTCTCTAGCTGTTTTACTGGCTGAACTTGTTACTGGTAGACTAAAGAAACTCTCCTTATCAATTTCTTATCTTGGTACATCTCCAGAACTGAGAATGCCTAGAAACCTTAATCAATGGGTAGATCTAGATGTATATGAATGCCTCAACTGTACAAAAGATTCCAACTGCGAAAAATGTGGTAAGTATAATCATATAGATTTCTCACATATGGCTGCATTTGTTTTTGAATCTGGAAATTCAGGGGGTCTTGTCCTATGTCCACCAGATAAGCTAATCACATTTTTAGTTAAAAATATTAGAAATTCAGGAGGCTTTGTTATAGCAAATGAAGTTACGACAGGCTTCGGCAGAACTGGTAAATGGTTTGGATTTCAACACTATAAGGTCTTTGACTGTGAATCAAGTTCTCCTGATTTTATTGCAGTGGGTAAAGGTCTTGGAAACGGCTATCCTATAAGCGGCTTGCTGGTTCATTCAGAGTTGGCAGAGATAGTAGAGTCAATAGATTTTAGATACGTTCAATCCCATACGGACGACCCTCTAGGTTGTATGGTAGCAAGGAAAGTAATTGAAGTCATGTTAAATGAAAATCTCGTTGAATACGGAAATAAAATAGGAGAATATTTTCGTCATAAACTAGCTGAAATAGGTGAACGTACAGGTGGAATAATGGAAGTACGTGGAAGAGGAATGATGAACGTTGCGGTTCTTGATAAAAGACATAAAGCATCAGAAGTATTTAAAGTCCTTCTCGAAAGAGGTTTTTTCATTGGATATTCAGATGTTTATAATTATCTACATTTCTATGCTCCATTAATAATTAAAAGTGAAGAAATCGATAACTTATGCAATTCTCTTGAACTTATTCTAGAATCTGATTCAACTATAAAATTTAAATAACCTATCTGCTATTAGGTAAATTATCATTAAAATTATGGAGGTAATAAAATGAACAACTTTGAATATTATATCTCTACAGATAAGTCAAAATTAAATATTGAATCAGTAAAATCATTATTAAAACAATCTTATTGGGCTAATGACAGAACTGAAGAAACAATATTTAAATCTATTGAAAATTCGATCTGTTATGGAGTATACCAGAATGGCAAATTAGTTGGATTTGGTAGAGTGGTTACAGATTACTCTACAGTTTATTGGATTTGTGACATAATAGTTGACATAAATCATCGAAACAATGGTTTAGGAAAAAAACTGATGGAAAATATTATGACAACTAAAGAATTAGAAGGATTGCTAGGTATTCTAGCGACTCAAGACGCCCACGGATTATATGAGCAATATGGTTTTACTAGGGAATCCCATAAGTTTATGATGAAAAAAAGAACTAGGCTGTAAAAACTTGAAATTCGATTCTCATTAATTTTTACGAATATAGAATCATAATTATATCAGAAGTTTGATAGTTAGAGTATTATTCATAAATCAAATATAGTTTCAAATGTTCAAATAAAATAAAAAATTATAATAATGGTTATGTACATTCTCTTTTAAAATCGAATCAAGGGAAGTCAAAAGACTTCCCTTGAAAATACATATATTTTTAATATCCCTCTAAGTCATAATCTATTTGTAGCCCCTAACTCCATGACTTACGTTACCATAAATAAAATCTTTATATTACTCTAATATTTAAGCATAATGATAATCTTTTCTAAAAACAGCCAAATATATAATACACATTATCATAGCCAAGAATTCAGCTATGGTCATAGCGTACCATACACCCTCTACACCCCAAATTAATGGCAATATAATAAGTCCTGCTGTAATAAATACGAAAGTTCTCATAAAAGAAACAATTGCTGAAACCCTACCATTTGAAAATGCAGTAAACATAGCCGATGTAAATATGTTTATTCCTGCAAAGAGAAAATTGATACTAAAAATATAAAATTTTTCTATAGTAATATTATATACTACACTGTTTTTAGGAACAAACAGTTGAACGAGTAATGGTGCAGATAACGCCGCAACAGCATAGGATATAATCGAGCTTGCCACAATGAAAGTTATACAGTATCGAAAAATCTTTTTAATTTGTATTATATTTTGGCTTCCATAATTAAAACTAATAACTGGAGCTACACCCATTGAAAATCCCATAAATACAGCATTTAATAAGAATTGAGCATATAACATAATAGTAATTGCTGCAACACCATTTTCTCCTAAATACTTCATCATTATTATATTATATAAAAAGGTAACCACAGCAAGTGCAATATTGCTCACCATTTCAGATGAACCGTTAAAGCAGCTGTCCCATAGAACTTTTTTATCTAGCTTTGGTTTTACAAAATATAATGTTCCCTTTCTGAGGAAAGTAAAATAGAGTACCCCAAAAACAGCTGGAATTGTAATACCGATTCCAGTAGCAATTGCAGCACCTACAATACCCATTTGCATTGGAACAATAAAGATATAATCAAGTACAATGTTTGTACAACCACCAACAATAGTCATTATAAGTCCAAGCTCAGGTTTTCCAGCAGTAACAAAAAAACATTGAAACAGCATTTGAAGTATGGCAAGGGGAGTAAAAAATAAAAATGTTCTCCCATAGTCAAGGCATAGCTGAAGTACTACTTCATTGGCTCCTAATAAAACTACTAGGGGTTTAATAAAAGCAATACCTAATACCAAAATAATCAAACCTATCATAACACCAACTAAAACAATCAAACTAAAGTTTTCTCTTGCAGCTTGACTTTCCCCTTCTCCCATTTTTTTAGCAATCACTGCACTTCCTCCCGTAGCAAACATGAGCCCTATGGCAATAATTACATTATAAATTGGATATACAATATTAACTGCTGATAATGCTGTTGTTCCAACAAAACGAGATACAAATAATCCATCAACAATTGTATACAATGACATAAAAACTATCATCACTATAGTTGGAAGGGCAAATTTAAAAAGTGAATAGAAATTAAATTCCTTATCTATCGAATTTTTCATGGTGATTTCCTCCTATTGATAATTTATATAACATTGATTATAATAAAGTATAGTGTTACCCGATAGTCAAGAGGAGATTTTATTTATGAATAAAAACTTACAAAATTACTTTACAACTGGAGAATTTGCAAAAATTGTAGGTGTTACAAAACATACTTTATTCCATTATGACCAAATAGGCATATTTTCTCCAGAACTAAAAGGACAAAATGAATATAGATATTATTCTGTTTTTCAAGTTGAACCTTTCTATGTCATATCTGCATTAAAAGAATTGGGAATGCCATTGAAAGAAATTAAAGCTTATTTAGATATACGGGGACCAGAAAAACTTATTGATTTATTAAATAAACAGGAAGATGAAATTGACAAAAAAATTGATCGGCTTCTTGCCATGAAGGAATTAATTTCACAAAAATCACAGCTTACTAAATCTCTATTTAATGCAGATACAAAAAATATTTCTATATCCGAAGAAAAGGAAGAGTTATTGCTTTTGACACCTACTCTACCATGGACAGGAGAACGCAGTGTATTCATATCCTTTGCAAATCACATAAAATCTTGTATAGAAAATAATATCTTTATCCCTTATTCTGTGGGTCAGATGATTAATAGTTCAAATATTCTTGAAATGGATTTTAATGCCTATGATTATTTCTACACAAAGGTTTCTACCCAACTACTAAAGGCTGATATTTATCTTAAAAAGGCAGGTCGATACTTAACTGCATATCATACAAATGGCTATTCCTCAATTGAAGAAACTTATGAAAAAATACTTACCTTTACAGAGCAGCATCAACTACAACCAACAGAATATTTTTTTGAAGATGCGGTTTTAGATGAGTTATCTGTTGTAGGATATGAAAATTTTGTAATTAAAATTTCAGTTCTGATTAAGGAACAACCAGATTAAAAGCTGTTTGGTCCATTAGAATTTTCCAAAGCATTCCATCCTGATCATAGTCAAGAATTACCTTATGTACAATTTCCATAGGAAATTAACTTCACTATAATATTAATATCCTGTAAAAACACCTTATTACTGGATATTTAAAATCTCGTCCATGCAAATTAAAATCTATAAATAAACAAATTATCTGTAAATTAATTCTAATATATGTTATTATAGAATTTGGAAAATAAAATAATATATGACAGAGTAGATAACAAGCGTTAAGTGTTTGAGAATGGAACGTTGTCTCAAGACGAAAAGCTATGCTTGCGGTTTGTTATCGCGTTCACTGCTCATAAGGCTTCTTTCTTATGTGCAGGTCATAAAAGAAAGGAGTTTTTTTAATGATTAAAGAAAGTCGTTTTACAACAAAAAAAATCGCTTACGGAGCTATATTTGTAGCACTATCCGTAGCCATCAACACCATGAGAATAGGAAGCATAAGTTTTGGAGGATTTCCTATAATATTTTCAGGCTATGCCCTTGGGCCTTTAATGGGATTTATAGTTGGAGGATTAGCTGATGTAGTAGGCTTTCTAATTAGACCATCTTCAACAGGGTCATTTAATCCCTTATTTACTTTAACATCAGCTTTAACTGGAGCAATACCAATACTTGTAACAAGATTTCTAGGAGATAAATATCCAGATTATAAACTATGGAAAATCTTTATTGGAGTTTTTGTTGGGCAAACCATAACTTCTGTAATAGTGGTACCTATATTCACATCTTTACTTTTTGGTAGAAATACTATATGGTTCTATATGTGGAAAGCTGGTATTAAACAAGCACTTTCAATTCCTGTATATGCAATACTGTTAAAGGCAATAAATGATATAATAATAAAGCAATTTGATTTTAGGTAATAATATAATTTTAAAAAATCAAAGATGTGAAAACTTTATTTTCTTCACATCTTTGATTTTTTATATTAATTGACTACCCTTTACTTGATTATTTTGCGTTATTTTCAACAATTTTTACAATTAACTGTGATGCTAGCTTCATTGATTCTGTTGGGATAAACTCAAATCTTCCATGAAAATTATAACCTCCCGTAAAGATATTAGGGCACGGAAGACCCATATAGGAAAGCCTCGCCCCATCAGTTCCCCCTCTAATAGGTTGAATAATTGGCTGAATTCCTAATTCTATCATAGACCTTTTAGCAAGTTCAATGATTTCCATATGTGGTTCGATTTTTTCTTTCATATTATAATAGCTATCTTTAATCTCTATAGTAATTATATTTCCATACTTATCATTTAAGAAATTTATTATCTTTCTAAAATCTTCCTTCTTCTTATCAAACCTATCCTTACAGTGATCTCTAATAATATAGCTAATAACTGTATGGTCTATGCTTCCAGTTATTTCATCTAATAAATAAAATCCTTCATAGCCCTCTGTATATTCTGGTTTTTCATTTACTGGCAGCATGGATTCAATTTCCATGGCTATTCTAAGTGAATTTACCATAATATTTTTTGCCGTACCTGGATGTACGTTTTTTCCTTGGATTTCTATCTTCACACTTGCAGCATTAAAATTTTCATATTCCAGTTCACCTACATGACCCCCATCAACAGTATATCCAAAGTCTGCTTTAAAGTTCTTTATATCAAATAAATCTGCTCCTCTTCCAATTTCTTCATCTGGTGTAAATCCAATCTTAATATCTCCATGTTTTATTTCTTGATGTTTGATCAAATATTCTATTGCATCCATAATTGCAGAAATTCCAGCCTTATCATCAGCTCCTAATAGAGTTGTTCCATCTGTTGTAATAAGTTCCTTACCTATAAGACTTCTTAGGAAAGGAAATTCTTTTATAGTTATACTATATTGTTCATTTAATTCTATATCTCCGCCCTCATATGTGAAAATCTTTGGGTTCGTACATTTACCATCTAAATCTGGACTGGTATCTAAGTGGGAGATAAATCCTATAGTCGGTACTTTCTTATCAGTATTAGATTTGAGAGTAGCATATACATATCCATTTTCATCCTGCTTAACATCTTCAAGTCCCAATTCCTTTAGCTCATCCGCTAATAAAGCACCTAGCTCCAATTGACCTGGAGTGCTAGGACAGGTACTACTATTTTCATCAGATTTCGTATCTATAGCAATATACTTTTTAAATCTTTCAACGATTCTATCCATATAATCATCCTTTCGATTAAAGCAATCTTATAGTAATGTTTGTATAATAAGCATTATCATAGAGAATACTCCGATTATTCCCATTAGTGGCAGTATAAACTTTAGCCATTTATTATATGTTACATCTACCATTTCTAGTGTTGCCAAAATTAACCCTGTTGGTGTAATAAATGCCATCCAACCTTGACCCCAGTTATATGCCGTAACTACAATATCCCTAGATACTCCTACTGTATCTGCCAGTGGAGCCATTATAGGCATAGAGAGTGTGGCTAACCCTGATGAAGATGGTATAAAAAATCCTAGAAAACTAAAGAGTATCATCTGAACTACTGCAAAAATACCACCATTCATATTTCTAATGATAGATGATGTATAGAATAGCAATGTATCAGATATCATTCCATTATCCATTACAATATTAATTGCTCTTGCAACTCCTATTATAAGTGCAACACCTACTAAGTCTGCTGCACCATTTATAAATGTATTAATAGCTTCTTTTTCTGATAGTCCTGACAAGAACACTATGACAATAGCTACTGCTAAAAATAATGCCGCCATTTCTGGGAACCACCATCCACCTCTAGAAACTCCCCAAATCATAAACGGAAATGCACCTAAAAATATAACAAGTATCAGGATTCTTCTCCAATTAAAGGGAGCTACATTCTTAGGGTCATAATTTTTCAAAAATCTTTCCTCTATCTTTTCCATATCCTCATATATTAAAGAATCCTTTGGATTTCTCTTTACTTTTCTGGCATAGTAGTAGATATATATTAAAGTTATTATAGTAGCCAACACTAAAGCTATAATACGGAATGTAAGCCCTTCATTAAATGAAATTCCAGCAGCATTTGAGGCAATAACTACTGAAAAAGGATTTACAGTTGAATACATGGACCCAATTGAAGATCCCATATATATTGCTGCAATACAAACTATAGCATCATATCCACTAGCTACAAATATAGGCATAAGTATAGGATATAAAGCAATTGTTTCTTCCGCTAATCCAAAGGTAGTTCCTCCTAAGGCTATTAGTGATGTAACAAACACTACTAATAAAAACTCTTTTCCCTTTGTTCTCTTTGATAGGGCCGCAATCCCTGCATCGAATGTTCCAGTCTTATTAACTAAACCTATAATTCCTCCTAAGATTAAGACAAAAACCATAATATCAACAGTATCCATAATACCTTCAATAGGTGACATGATAACTGCTAAAACTCCTTGTGGCGACTGTGGTATAGTCTGATAAGTATCTGGTATGGCTATAGGTTTTTTAATACTACCATCTGTAAACTTACTAATATCCATCCTAATGTTTAAGGTATTTAGTGTTTCTTGGGTCGCCGGAAGTGTGTTTATTTCCCCCTGATGATTTTCTGCCAAAAAAACATTCTGATCTGAATCATATTGTAATTTTGAATAAAATCCTGCTGGAACTATATAAGTTAATATAGCAGCAAGTATTAGAATTATAAATAAAACTGTAAAGGCTGTGGGAAATTCAAACCTTTTTTTCCTTTTATTTTTCCTTTCTTCATTCATATTTTCATCTCCCTATATAGTAATGATTACAATCATTTAGTATTTTCTAAACAGTATTTGCATTTATAAGCTAATTTATAGATATTTTTTTCATCTCTAGAGAAATTTATAAAGGATTATGAATTTCTTCTAACCACGTACCTACTTTAATTATTTTCTTATTAATTTTAAATACAAAAAGAGCAACTAAATAAATAGTTGCTCTAACAAATTTTATTCTAATACTATATTAAATTATCATTAACAATTAATATCTTATTTTCTTTATAATTCAATGATATCCTTTATTACTTCTCCAGCAATAATTAAACCTGCTACAGATGGAACAAATGATACACTTCCCGGGATTTGCCTTCTAATAGTACATTTACGAGCTGTACCTGGAGGACAAACACATTTATTTTTACAGTTATCTTCTTCGTTTTCTATAGGTTTTAATGCTGGTTCCTTTGAATATACCACCTTTAAGGAATCAATATCTCTTTTTCTCAACTCAGAACGCATTGTTCGGGCAAGAGGACATATACTTGTCTTATATATATCAGTTACTTCAAACCTAGTTGGGTCTAATTTATTTCCTGCGCCCATACAACTAATAATTGGAGTGTTACATTTCTTTGCTTTCTCAATTAGAGTTAACTTTGAAGAGACAGTATCAATAGCATCTACTACATAAGTATATTTAGATAGATCAAACTCATCTGCATTATCTACAGTGTAGAAGGTCTGATGTATCTCTACATTAATTTTTGGATTTATTTCCAATATCCTATCTCTCATGACCTCAACCTTGTGTTTTCCTATAGTCTTTCTTGTTGCTATCAACTGTCTATTTATATTTGTTAAGCAGACCTTATCATCATCAACTATGGCAATATTACCTACTCCACTTCTTACTAAAGCCTCTACTGTAAATGATCCAACTCCACCTATACCAAATACTGCAACAAATGAGTTTCTTAATTTATCTACACCTTCAACTCCAAGCAAAAGCTCGGTTCTTGAAAATTCATTCATCTACTTCTCTCCTTAATTGAAATTTTAATCTAAAAATCCCACAATAAAGTGGGATTCATTAATATATTATACTACTTAAAGTCAAGGATATCTACCCTTGATTAGTAATTTCCCTAAGTATTTAAGAAGTAAAATGTAGTTTTTTGACTCCCATAAAAATATACAATAGTTTTTTACTGAAACAATAAAGAGCATATCATAAATTAATTATAATATATAACCCAATAACCCTTAAAAACCTTTTTTATTAACCAAGATAATTATCATCATTGTTCCTATCAGGATCGATAGTATTAATAGTTTGGAGATTTTTGCTATCAGTTGATATGGTGACTTCTGTTTGCTGTCCTTCCTCATCGGTTACAATGACAACAACAAATATTTCATAGGCTCTTATAACACTATCTGCATCAGAAGGCGATTTTCCAGCTGGAATACTTTTCCCATCGATAGATGCAGCTATATCTTTGAACTCTGCTGTAATTGCTTTAGTTCCAAAATGTTTTTCAGTAAATTGCTTTGCTAACTGTAGGTATTCATCACAATTATCTCTGTACTCTTCTGTAACTTTTTGATAGTTAAAAGGTACAGTTGTTTCTTTTCTTCCGTATTGCTTTGAAACAGAATTTCTTTTACCAGATATAGCTTCGATGACGAATCTGTAAGTTGGTGGTCCATCTGAAATATCACTGCCCGTTTCAATAATATCGCCACTCCAGTATGCTTTGGCAACAGAAGGGTCAACGAAGTAGGACATATAAATTGTCTTACCCTCTAAATCAATCTGAAACATATCCCAAAGATATTGGGCCCCAATCTCAGCAGCTTCTTCAATTGGCAATGCACTGGCATTTGTAGATGACATGATTTTGTTCTCCAAAACATTGTAGTCAGCCTTTACATAATCATCAGCTTTATCAATTACTGTAGTACTGATATTGTACGTTGTAGGAATTGATTCCTCTTTATCCAATGCTAATGCCATTACTGTATTGCTGGCTCCTACAAAAATCGTACCACATAAGCCTATAGCAATTGTACTTGATGCTACTGTCCTCCAGATACTTTTTTTCTTTACTTCTTTTCTTTGTGCCATAGATGAATCTCCTTTCAAATTTATTTTAGTGATAGACACAAATAAAGTATAATCATAAGATATTATTGAATTATTATGAACTTGTTATGAACTTGTAAAAGTTAATTTTACTATAGTACCCATATTTGGTAATGATTCAATTGAAAGCATAGCATTGTGACAATGAGCTATTTGTTCACAAATAGAGAGTCCAAGTCCTGCACCACCTTTTGCTCGATTTCGTGATTCATCTACACGATAAAATGGATCTGTTACTTTGTTAATTTCATTTTGCGGAATACCTTCACCATTATCTTGTACAGATAGAACATGACATCCGTTTTCAATATAAGCATTCCATATAATGACCCCTTTAGAATTGCAAGCTTTTATAGCATTATCAGTAAAATTAAGAAGCAGACTTTGTAATAAATCCCTATCGCCATAAATAGTATCTATCTCACTTTTCCACTTAAGTGAAATCTGACTTTCAGTCAGCCTTGCCGCAAGGGATTTATAAGTATGTTCAAATAGACTTTTTACATCTACTTCTTTCATTTTAATTTTCTGGTTCCTTAATGTAGCTAACTCTAAAAGTCTGTTCGATATATTGAGCATACGTTGACTTTCAGACATTATATAATCGGCAGCTAGTATTTTTTCTTCGTCACTTATAGTAGCTTTCTGAATATATTCAGCGAATCCATAGACCGAAGTAAGGGGGGTGCGTATCTCATGTGCTAAATTGTCTATAAATTGCTGTTTTTGCTCCGACGCTTCCGCAAGTTGAGTAATGCGTCGTTGGATTTCCTCTGCCATGTTATTGAAACTCCCTGCCATTTCAGCAATTTCATTGCTTCCAGATACGGTAATACGGTTATCATATTGTCCATCAGCAATTTTTTTTGAGGCAGCTGACACCATATCCAATGGTTTGAAAACACGTCCTAGAAGATATTGAAGGCTTACGGCTAAAATAATGGCAAACATGATACCAACTAACAACAAAATACGCTGTATATCCTTCCATCCCTTCAATTCACCCGAAATATCGTAAAGATACTGAATGTTAAATTTATTATCAGTTCCCGGCAATTCTCCAATGACCTTAAAATAAACGCCATCACCTATATTTTCAAAAGTTGCTTTTCTCATACCTGTTTCTGTGGAATAATGTCCTAATTTATCTTGACGTTCTGATAAACTACTGTATATCATCTCCTCTTGCGAAAATAATTCTAAGAATACATTTTGCTTTTGATAGTACTCTGTATAGAAATCAAAAAGCTGCTCTATTGCTTCATCTAAGTCTCCTCCACGATTGACAACAGCCATTAGGTCTTTACCAAATGAAGAAGAAATGAAATAGTGCTCATTTATTCCTCGTTCCTTTATAATAGTCATCTGATTATTAAAAATAAAAGCTGAAATAAAAAACAAGCTGGCAAAAAATATTATCAAAAATAAAGTAAAGGTGGCAATGAATGTTCTGAACTTCAATCCAGCACCTCCAGTCTATATCCTAATTTATATACTGTCTTTATGTAATTATCCAATCCTAGTTTTTTCCGCAACTTTGTGATATGAACATCTACTGTTCTTGTATCACCTTCAAAATCATATCCCCATGCTAGTTCTAGTAACTTTTCACGTGAAAGAGCAATATTTCGATTTCGAATCAATACAACTAGCAAATCAAACTCTTGTGGTGTAATATCAACCAATTTATCATTGAGAAATGCTTGTCGTCCATCTAAATCCACACGAACATTGTTAAGTACAAAAAACTTTTGAGCCTTATTTGTCCGTCGTAGCAAAGCTTCAACACGTGCCTGTAATTCCACCATTTCAAAGGGTTTTACTATATAATCATCAGCACCTAATGTCAATCCTTTAACTCTATCTGAAAGGGAACTTTTTGATGTAAGAAATATAACTGGTATATTCATTTTCTTTACTACCTCTAAAACCTCATAGCCATTCATTTTAGGTAGCATTATGTCAAGTAGTATCAAATCAAATGTATGTTTCTGTATCATTTCCAACGCAGCTTCACCATCATATACAGATAAACACTCATGCCCTACTAACTTTAAGTTTCTGTTAATTAAAACATTGATAGGCATTTCATCCTCAACAATTAAAATTAATGCCATAAATCCACCCCTTTTCTTCTTCCTATTCTAAACTCTTTAAGTATAAAACATAGACACTTCTAACTTAAACCATGGAAAAGTAATTTTTAATTTTAATGAATTTATAATATCATTGAAGTTATTTTTTTTCAAATATAGTTATTTTTTTAATATTTAATGCCTATTTTCTAATCAAGTCATTTTCTTAAATATAGATTGGTAATTTCGATAAATTTTTGGGGAATCTAACTAAAAATAATAGAAAGTAATCTAGAAAGGATTTTAACTCTATAAAAATAAAAGAGAATATTATAATATTCCCTTTTTTGCTTTTAAAATAATTATTTATCAGTATATGGAATTCCAATAGAATCTTGAAGTATTTATTGAAGAGCAGTGCTGAATTGCCATTTTTATATACTTAATACCTATCTCCAATTTTTTTAATAGTAAAACCTAATACAAGCATCCATACAAATAAAAGCAACATTTCCATACATATTAAATCCTTGCCATCCAATATTCCCTGCATGACTTCACTAACCTCAATACTTGGAAGTAAAACTAAAAAATTATATGTCCATTTCGGTAGAGCCTGATAAAGAGCAACAATTAAAAATAATGATATCATAACTACAGATGATAGGGCTGAACCACTTTGCGAAGATTTTACAGTTAAACCGATTATCATACCGATTTCAACAAATACAATTCCTCCTATAATCATAGGCAGTAGTAAGGAAATAAGGTGAATGGAAAATTTTTCGTTAATTAAAACAACTACTATTTGAACTATTAGGGAACCAATCAATATAATGCCACCCTTAGCGCATACAATACCCTCGAATGTCAAATGTGAACATAACAATGCATCTATAGTTTTTGTCTCTCGTTCTTCAATAACTGTTGGACCTGCAAGCATAATTCCAATTAAAACTTGAGCAAATAATATCCATATTGATAAAAGAAGAAAATCTGCTCCTGATACCTTAATAGTAGTCAAAATCATTTTCGACATTATAATTGGCAAAAAAAGCACAGCCAAGGTTCCTGGATTTTTCAACATTTCTTTAGATTCCTGTTTACCTAAGACAAAGATACTTTTCAATTTAATTTCCTCCCCGTTAATTCTGCAAATACAGTGGAAAGTGAATTTTCCATTGTATGAAGATTTACAATACGCCTTTCTTGAATTAGTCGTACTATGAATTGATTTGTTTCATCGCTATCAAATGGAAGATTTTTTTTGTTAATATTGCCATTGTCCTTATACTCAACAAAAATTTCATTTTTTCCATACTGCTGCTTTAATCTTTCAGGAGTATCAATTGCAACTAATCGTCCTTCATTCATTATGCCAACTCGATTACTCATCTCGTCTGCTTCATACATATCGTGGGTAGTCAAAACAACTGTTGTACCTTTCTCATTTACTCTTTTTATATGATTACGAATTAGGGTAGCAGTGTTTGGATCAAGTCCGCTTGTAGGTTCATCTAGAAAAAGAATTTTTGGTTGGTGTAACAAAGCCCTCGCAATCAGCACTCTTTGCTTCCATCCTTTTGATAGTTTCTTAACTGCCATTTTTCTTCTTTCAGTCAGCTGTAATTCCTCCATAACCTGATTCACCTGTTTATCATTAACTCTATACAGAGCAGCAAATAACTTTAGATTTTCTTCTATAGAAGAACGGAGGTAAAGATTTTGAAGTTCAAATACAACGCCGATATCCTCACAAATGGATTTTTTGTTTGCTATAACATCATTACCATTTACAATAATACTGCCTGATGTTGGCTTCAAAAGACCAGTTATCATCCTTATTGTTGTTGATTTTCCAGCACCATTGGGACCTAAAAATCCAAATATCTCTCCCTCTGGAATAGAAAAAGAAATATCATTAACAACATTTTTCTGTCCATAGCATTTTATAACTCTATTTAATTTAATCATTATAGCCCTCCTCTAGCTCAGGAAAATCTATAGAATTTTTTTGAAAATAGATTGAAAGAGCTTCTTCCATGAATTCATCTACTGCCTTCTGTTGTGTTCGCATCCCCTCACTCCAATTTTCACGATTCTCACTGAAACTCAGAATTCCTGGTAGCAACTCCATATTTCCACCTGTAAAAGTAAATATTAAATCCCACCACTCTTTTGCCAATATCTGTCCTTCTTTGCTATCAGGTGTCTTACCTTGTGCTTTTAATGATATGGTTTTATCACACATCTGCTGGTATTGTTGAAAAAGTCCAATGCCAAGTTCTGGATTGTCTTCAAACAATCCCTTAATATGTGTTGCCAGCTCCTCATCTTCATTAAAAAATTCAACTGACAAAAATCCTTCATTCTTTGTGCGAATAAGTGAAACAATATCAGCATATCTATTAAAATCTACAGCATTCGTTTGGGTTACGCTTTTTTTCAAAGCCTTGATAGCTTCCAATACCCTATTCAAATTATCGATTTCATACTCTATAGCCTTTGTTTGTTCTTCTAGTAATTTATAGATATCTTTTGGATTATCAAGGGAGATAAGATTATTTTTTATCTCCTCAAGAGAAAAACCCAAATACTTCATTGATAGAATTTGATATAATAATACCATATCTTTTTTTGTATATAGCCTGCGCCCTCCCTCGCTTCTTGCAGCAGGATTCAGAAGTCCTTCTTTATCATAATACTGTAAAGTCCTGACAGTAACATTCATCTTTTTTGCTAATTCCCCAACAGTAAATAAATCATCTTTCATTCTTTTTCCCTCCTTGAATATATAATAGCATATGACGTAACGTCACAAGCAATATCGTTTTTAAAAAGTTATAATATTTAATTTTAATATTCTACCTAAGAGATCAAACTAGTATATTCAAATTACTTCTATCTATTTTTTAAATATAAAAAGAATAACACCAGAATAAAGTCTAGTGTTAAATTATAGAGTCTCTATTAAATTTTTCTTGCATGGCTTTTATGTGATCCAGCATATATAATGCATTTTGTTCGGCCTTTCGTAGTGATGTAAGAAGTTTATCACAGGCAGATGCAATGTCATCATCCCCTTTTGGAGTGTCAATGACTTCTCGTATATTAACATTTGGATTACAAGATAACGCATTCAACATACGCAAAATTGCTGCAAGAGAATAATTGGCACAGCGAAGTGAACGAATAATTTTTAGATGTCTAATATCGTTGTTGGTATAAACTCTATAACCATTCTGCTTCCTCTTAACTGTCAGTAATCCATTCATCTCCCAATTTCTCAAAGTATCAATTGTAATTTGCAAATAATCAGCTGTTTCTTTCCGTGTAAGAGATAATTCATCTCCTTCTTCCTGCATACCAGACAATAGTTTTTCTGCAATTCCTATAGCTTCCTCAGCATTATCCTGCTCAACTTTGATTTGTTTCAAATAACTTTCAGTAAGTACGATGGCTTCTTGAAAATTTCCTTTTGCCGAGAGTTTTATAATACGGATCATCTTTTTTCTCAGACCATTCTGCAAAACTTCAACTTTTAAAGCTATTCTTGCAAGTTTGAATTGTTCAATATGAAAATCGGTAAATACACGATAACCGTTTGACCTTCTCTGTGGCTTCGATATCAATTCAAGCTCCTCATAAAGGCGTACAGTATTAGGGTGTATTCCAATCTTTCTTGCAACTTCTGTTGTTTTATAAGTATTTTTCATGCCTGCTCCACCTCCTGCTCTTTAGGTATTATAATATAGAATCAAAGTCTGGTGTTATAGTGGAGAGTTTATTGTATCAAGAACATAAGTATACTTATTACACTCTTATATTTTATTAATAATTCATATAGATAAACTAAATAGAATTCATTTTTTGAGCAAATTTATAAATATTATCTTCCAATATATTTGATTTATCGGATGTTAGCTTTGATATCTTCTTTACTATTAATTTTTCCATAAAATTCATTTTATTAAAGATAAATTCTCCTCCAAAATGGCTCTTTACTTCTGCAATCTTCAGCAACTCAGAAGGAAAATTTTGATTTAATTCGGTATTTATCATCTCTCCCTCTTGCATACCACAAATAAATAATCCAATTCGTTTTTCCTTTAGTCTATCTAAATTCTTCGCACAAAATTCAGTGACTTCTTTTTGGATTCTACCAATATATATTGATCCCCCGATAATTACCTTATCATATTTTGAAAAATCGATAACCTTTATATTCTTAAGATTTATTAAATCTACTTTATCATTAAGCTCTTTAGACAACAGTTTAGCACATCTTTCCGTGCATCCATATTTACTTGCATAAACTATTAAAGTACTCATTTTATTACCTCCATATAATTTAATTATTATTAAATGCGTTTTCTATTGATTTAAGATAAGCTTTAGATGTCACAGTAGCTTCCGAAATTACATCAACTGTTGTGTTTTGTACTGTTATAACTTTATTAAATAAATCATGACTTACACTAGGCATAGAAAAAGTAACATCATCTTCTATATCAATTTTTATGATTTTATGATCCTTTACTGTAATATTTAACTCATTTGTCCATCTTCCAGCCTTGTATTTTCCATTATATACTCCATCACTTAATTTTGATATATCTATTTCGTTTATCGTAATGTCTTTTCCGTCGTTAAGTCCTCGAGATATATAAAATATTCCACTTACAAATAGAAGTATACATATAAATATTACTGATAATAATATTTTAAATATCGTCTTCAAATTTACACCTCCTTGCTATTACTTCCCTTTTCATTAACTATTCTCAATACTATTTCTTCTGAAAAATATCCTATTAATTTTTGCCTCTGTTTATCACCAATGTCTTTTTCTATAATGAGCTTTATAATAAGTCCTAATGTTGATACTGCAATCATTTGGGCAGTTAATTCAACTGTATTTGCATCTACCTTTTTATCTTTGTAAATTTCTTTTAAACAATTATATAGTGCAGCTAAAGCAGGCTTTTCTTTTGAAGCACCTTTAAATAATGAGGAGGTATGCTTTAATGCTATCTCGGATTGATTTAATTGGGCAGCTATAAATTCTTCTGGCATATCTAGTGCTGCTTTTATATAGTTTTTTGTCATTTCAACTAATCTTTCTTCAGGAGAATCCCCTTTTACCTTTGTCAAAGATACAGCTGTTACTATTTTTTTATAACCTCTTTGCATTACATTGTTTAATATTTCTTCCTTATCATTAAAATAATGGTAGATAATAGATGGAGAATATTCAATTTTTTTAGCTATTTTCCTAATTGATAACTTGTCAAAACCTTCAGCAGTAATAATATCATTTGCTGCTGAAAGTATAAGCTCTCTCATTTCTTCCTTTTCACGTTCTCTTCTCTCTTTAATAGTCATTACTCCACTCCTTATTTCATTTAACATCGTTCTATATTTAAACACTGTTCAATTCTAAAGTAACACTTTCTTTAACTTATGTCAATATAAAAAAGAAAAATGGGAAATAATTAATTTAACAATCTGAAAGGTAGGCTAATATGGATAAGAGTAAATTCAAATTTGTTTGGATCATAATATTTTTAATAATTTTCATAAGTGGAAGCTTTATAACTCTTGATTGGGCAAGACTTTTTATAGTTAAAGAAGAGCTTAAATACCATAGATTTCTATATACATATATAGCAAAATTTTTAATTGTCATTCTTTCTACTACACTGGTTTTCATAATTGGGAAAAATGGACTTAGCTATAGTGATACAAAAAATCTTAAATTTATTTATATATTTATCATTCTTGCAGATATATCATTGGTAATTTTTAAAGAACCTTATATAGGAATTATTCTGTTCTCTATAGTACAATTAAGATTGATATCAAGAAATGGATCGGCAATCTTAAAAAATTTTACAATAGATAAATCAAAGGTTTTATCAAATAATATATTTATTAATATTGTTTTAGCTACTGTTTTATTTATGCTAATTATCATGAAGATAGCTAATAATTTGATGAAAGAGTCAACTCTATTTTATATATTACAATTTTATGTAATTTTACTTTCTACATCCTTATTAATTGCAATTGCTAATCTATTGTTAAAAATATTTCCAAGACCAAACTCAATCCTAGTTACTATTGGGATGTTTTTCTTTGTTTTGTGTGACTTAAACGTAGGACTAACGATGGCTTTACAATTAGGTAATTTCAGTCTAATTACTGACAGTCTTATATGGATGTTTTATACGCCTGCACTAACACTCATTGCATTAAGCGGCTATAATTATTATGAAAATTAGGGATTTAAAAACACCGTTGTTATCCTTATATCAAAGGATAACAACGGTGTTTTATTTGATCTTATATGGATCTTAAATTTTTCTTCAAATACCTGTAAATAAAATTTAAAAAATAGTAATAAAAAATATTATAAGTTACTGAAACCAAAAATAATATTAGTATTTGAATTATTATTCCTCCAGGAATCTTCATGCCAAAAACAGGGATGCCTATGCCATAATTCATGATACTTAATGTAATTGTCAGAGCAATGGAGCTTAAAATCCAAATGGCAGACTCTTTTCTTATATAATAACTACATATTCCAAGTGATATTCCAACAATTCCATTAGTGCATAAAAAAAACAATCCCTCATGTACACTTAAAATCATAACAATTATACTTGCTACTAAATATGATAGAATTCCTGTCTTAGGATTTATTCTTGAAACAATATAAATGGGAACTGCACTAAAAATAGTCAAAAATACAAGAACTTCTGAAAAGAAAACAGGTATTAGCTGAAATAAAGCTGCTATGGCTGCAAATAAGGAACCGATTATAATGTTTTTAGTATTAATCATAATATTCCTCCAATAATTGATTTTATATATGTATAATGAATTATATTATATGAGATTAAGTTATTCTTTGTTACCTTATTATATTCTCAAAAGGAACTAACTGAATGCCTAGTGAATATGCTATTACAAATAATAATTTAAAAGGAGTTTTTTTATGAGAAGACAAGAACAACTTTCTAATTCAGTGAAACTATCTAGTGAACATAAAAAAACTATAAAAGAAAACTTAATCCCTCAGACATAAAACTACCTTTAAGCTATAAGATAGATGACCAATTGATGTAGTATTTGGACCCGACCAAGCCATGTATATACTTGATTTCGCAGTTACACCTGAAGATGAACCCGATGAATTTTACCCCAAATCAGGGGTCATATGGGAAATTACTAAAGATAATAAGCTGTAAGTTAAGTATAAAATTAAAGGTAGACTTCAGATATATCTGAAGTCTACCTTTAATTTCTTTGATTTACTTTATCTTTAAATAATAAATCTGCACAATAATTGATAATATCGCTTCTCTTTATGATTCCTATAAATATTCCCTGATCATCTATTACTGGAACAAAGTTTTGATTCTTCGCAAGTAAAATTAGATCCTCCATATTCGCGCTAATTGATACGGTGTTACTTTGTGTGTGTCTATGAACATCCTTTATTGATATATTATTTGTGCCTTCAATTGTAAGTCCACTGGTATTCTTAAGCTTCCAGAGTAAATCACCTTCAGTAATAGCACCAACATATTTACCCTTTTTATCAATTAGTGGTATTGCCGTATATCTATGATGCTCCATTTTCTCTAAAGCTTGTCTCATGGTCGCATCTATCGTTTCATATACAATTTCACTTTTAGGTGTTAGGAAAAATGCTATATTCATATTGGTCCCTTTCTTCTAAGATATTTATTCTAAATTTCAAGAGAGTTTTCAAAATCATTACACCCTCCATCACTTATTTTATAATCTCTCTATATAATAGTCAATCCCTAACCTAATATCTAAAATTCAAATGTAGAGGAATCTACCCATTTCCATTCCTTTCTTAAACTTTTTATGGATTCTACAAGTCTAAATAAAGCAATATCTTTCTTTTTTGCTTCTATCATTATGTCTATATCTCTATTTAAAGGTTTACAAATTTCTATAAATTCTACAAAATCATGACCATCAATAAAATCTGCATGTTTTCTATCCTTTAGAGCATCTTTAGGACTTGAAAAATGGAGCTTAGGTGGGAGTATCTCATCATCCCAGGTTCCTAATATACTGGGTAGTACTTCTCCTATTCTATATCCTTCATTATTACATATATGATGATGAACATCTAATACCATTGGTACACCTAAATTTTTGCATAGCCTAAGAGTTTCTTTTGCAGTGAAAGTTTTATCGTCATTTTCTAAAATCAGTTTAGATGTTATTTCTTTCGGATAATTTTTGAAATTGTTCTCAAATCTTTTAAGAGCTATATCTTTACCTCCTGCCGCACTCCCTACATGAAGTACCATTTTACCAAGAGGATAATCCATATCTTCAAATAAATTAGCATGAAACAACAGGTTTCTTTTTGTATTTTCTACTATCTTATTATCTACACTATTTATTACATTAAATTGATCTGGATGAGTATCAACTCTCATATCATTATCTTTTATTATATCCCCAAGTATCTTAAAATCCACATCAAACATTTTTCTATAATCCCAGTTTACATCTGGATGAGTTGCAAGTGGTATAAGGGCTGAAGTTATCCTATAAAAATGTATTTCATTGTCTATATTATATTTTAGTATTTTTTTCAAATCTACAATATTGGAATATGTAACTTGTTTAAGCTTTCTAATCTTCTCCTCAGTTGTCAGCTTTTGATAAAAGGTATAAGTAATATTGCTTGAGGAAGTAATTTGTGGAAGATTTAAAGCAATCGCAACATAACCTAATCTTACTCTCATAAATACACCACCCTATTTTCTTCTTACAGTTTATTATGTGTATTGAGAATAAGAATTATCTAATTTTATAATTAAAAGTCTTTTCATAGACTACAATATATTAGAATCATACTTAAATTCCTTGTTGGTAGAATAAACTTAATACATTTAGCTAAAAATAAATTAAAACGTAATTAAGGGAGTTTTTAAATGTATTATATTGTTTTTGATTTAGAGTTTAATCAAGATTTTTCTTCCTTCCATGAACAAAATACTATCATAGAAAGATCTAAATATCCTTTTGAAATTATCCAAATAGGTGCAATAAAACTGGATTTAGGCTTTAACACCATAGCAGTTTTTAATCGCTTTGTAAAACCAACTATTTATTCAAAGGTAAATTCATTTATTACAGAATTAACCAGCATTACTACGGAACAACTTCTTCTAGAAGATCCATTTTTTGAAGTTTATAATGCCTATATCGAGTTTATAGGTAATACAGAATCTATATTTTGTATTTGGGGTATGTCTGATATAAAGGAACTCTTTAAGAGTGCTAATTACTATAAATTAGATCTCAAATCCTTACCTAAAATGTTTATTAACCTCCAACCTTATGTTTCTAAGCATTTAGGCATTTCTCAAAAAAGTTGCTTAGTCTTCAAAATGCCATAGAAGTACTTAATATTCCAATAACGTATAGCTTTCATAATGCACTTTATGATGCCTACTATACTGCAGAAATATTTAAAAAAATATATACTTCATCAATTCAACCCAAAATCTATGATCCATCATATATAAAAATCAAACCCGCTCGACGTAAAAAACAGATAGATTATGATAGCCTTATTCAACAATTTAGAAAAATGTATGGTAGAAATATGACTGAAGAAGAGCAACAAATAATTAAATTAGCCTATAAAATGGGGAAAACACATCAGTTTCTAAAATAATTTAATTTTAGAACTCTACATATTCCTTCATTAGATAGTATTACATTAGAGATGCTTTAAGCTTACTCATAATCCTGATGTCTAATAAATTCTATCATGGAAATCCACTCTTCTTCCCGTAATATTGCTAAGTTATTCTTTTACCCAATAACTACTACAATCATTAGTGCGCTCAATAAATCCATATTCCACTAGGGCTCTTCGAAGAGTGGCATAGTCCTCATATATTCTTTGCAAAATTCTATTTATCTCTTTCTCAGAGTATTTCTTTCCTTTAGAAAAATGCTTAACTATTTCAGATAAAACTATTATTTTCTTCTTTTCTTTAGCAGGAAATGTTTTTATTGCTCCATTTTCATCCATATAATTTTTAATTGTATTTTCTCTTTCTTTATCAGTGATATTATATCTATCATCTATGGTAGTTGCTGTTTTATGGGCATCACATAGAGCATCTTTATCTAATATGTTTATCCTCTTATTTGTACTCGATGATATTAATTCCATCATCGCTAAAAATAATCTTGTTTGCTTTTCTTTTTCACGTAATTTATAACGATGATTTCTTATAGTAGACTGTGCTACCCCCAGTTTTACAGCTATTTCCTTATCAGATAACCCTGCTGCCATTAATGTTAATAGCTCTTTTTGAACCTCTGTTACCCCTATAAATGATGGGTTCATCTTTAATAGATATTCTAAAGTAGAACCATGTTTTTCTGATATATGAAGTTCAATGGCTTTTCTTGCATCATAAAGCATAGAATCTATCTGATATATTCTTCCCTTTGTAAATTCCTCCTCGCAAATTATACATTTATAACTTTCATCTACTTCAACATATCCTCTTTTCATATCTTCAATAGTTACATCCCAAAATAGTTCTTTATTATTTTCTTTCATTTTACTCAACACCCTTTAATATATATTTATATATTGATTGTATACCATTTTTGATTTATTGTCTACATATAAATAAACTTTTTCTAGTTTTGTCTATTATTTGGGCATTTCTGTTAATAAAAAAGTAGTAGTTCTTATATAAGAACTACTACTTTTTTATATGTTATTTATACCTGCCAATATAAATCAGATTTACTAAGTTAAATATTTATAATATAAATTCTAATTCTTACTCAACAAATTAAAAGCTATTCAGCTACTTATGATTCGACTCAGCGTTCCTAATTCTAATACTTTGATATAGTCAATTCATTATATTCTACAGCTATGAATTAAAGCTACCAAAGAAATTAATCATATATAAAATTAGTGACTTTGTGAGGTGTTATATTAATGCCCTTTTATTATAGCTCTTTTTTAAAAAAATATTGTCCATAGTCACTAAAGCATGGCTCGATTTTTCCAAATAACTGATAACCTTGTTTCTCATAAAAAGCCGGTGCTTGAAATCCAAAGGTATTTAATATGATTCTTTTTACATGCAAACGAATGGCTTGTTCTTCGAGATGAATCAATAATTCTGATCCATATCCATTTTTTCGATATGCATCATCAACAAACAAATAGTCTACTGTAATACAATCCATATCTCTTGATGCAACAATACCAGCAATGCATTCACCATTTTCATTTTCAATACAGTAAGACAAATCTTCACAATCCGTAATATATCGACTATTATACTCCTGTAATCGTCTGTGGATATAATTCACCTTTTCTTCACTGCAACTTTTTATCTGCTCCATATAAATCACCTCTCAGAATATAATATTTTACATTCACCACTATGAATAATCATACGTAAGTATTTTATCTTTTTTATCATTACTTCACATTTATAATTTTCATCATGGATCTGACAAATAAACTCCCTACATCTTCCACATGGTGGAATTATTGTTCCATCTTCATACACACTCCAGTATAAACTTTTCCACTTTCACTCAAAATAGCTGCTGCAACAGAACCAGCATAAGAATTTTTAGAGATTTCTCTAGGATTTAATGTATTTTTTGCGATATCATACAATTCATCAAATTCCATAGTTATCATCCTTTCAAGTAAATTCTTGTATTTGAATCAATACACGATATATTAATATAAATATTAGGTTGGATTTTTTAATCATCACAGTCTTCGTTCACTTCAATAGTGAAGATAAATAGCAGAAGCTATATCCACTATTTTTAATTTCTTATAGCAAAAAATTATTCTCACTTTAATAAGTCATTTAATAGACTTAATTTTATCTAAATTTGGACTACAAAGTACTTCAAGATTTTTAAAAATCTTTTCTTCAGACCAATCCCACCATTTTAATTTTAATAGATAATCAATCAACTCATCATCAAATCTCTTTTTTATAATTTTACATGGATTACCTCCAGCAATATGATATGGAGGAACATCTTTTGTTACCACAGAATTAGCAGCAATAATTGAACCATCTCCAATATGCACACCAGGCATTACTGTAACATTCTGTCCAATCCAAACATCATTACCAACCACAGTATCACCTTTTAGAGGTAACTCTTCAAGAGTAGGTGTGGTTTTTTCCCATCCATTGCCCATAATATTAAAAGGATATGTGGTTATGGATTTCATTCTATGGTTTGCACCATTCATGACGAATTCTATTCCCTTTGCTATTGCACAAAACTTTCCTATAATAAGTTTATCACCTATAAATTCATAATGATGAGTAACATGTTCTTCGAACTTTTCTGCTCCATTTATATCATCATAATAAGTATAATCTCCAACTTGAATATTAGGATTTTTAATAACATTTCTTATATAACAAATATTTTTTATGTTTTCATTAGGGTAAATACTGTTTGGGTTTGGGCCGAATCTATTCATATATCTCATCTCCTCTATATTTTTTAATTCATTTACCATTTAGCTTATTTTGCTTATATCTACATTATCTGTAGGTTCATCTACAAATAATAATTGATATTTTTTAGATAAAGTCTCTCTTATTTTTAATATTGTTTTTTCCACCACTTTTAATACCTTCTACGTCTTTACCCATTTAAGCTTTATAAATGTAGAGTATCTAGATCCATTCTGATACCTACATTAGGTTTTATATTTTTAATTAACATGTTTAGCAAAGTTGTTTTATCTATATCATTATTGCTGTATCTTTATATATCTAAATCCTCCAACAACATAAGCATTCCTCCTTACATAAAAAATAAATCCCCATAGATGAAAACAATATCATCCACGAGGATTTTATTTACATAAATATCTTTTATTATATTCAAATCAAATTTAATACCGCAATATATACTTAGTATATATTTAAATTATAAATGAGCATATATATTCTTATATATTCATTTGTAGTTATTCTATTTTTATGTAAAAGAGTTTTATAGATGATATTGTTCTTAAAATGCATAATTAAACAAAGTTCTATCATAGAACTTCTAAAGCATTTCTAACTATTTAATTTTAATAGTTTAGTTAAGAACAACTATAATCATCTGATTAAATCTCCTTTCTATATAATTAGAATTTTAGTTAAGTATATAATCTAATCTTCTTATTGTCAACAGATATTTATTTAGAACCATATTGAGTATTTCATCAATTCTAATCCTAAGTCATCAACTTCATGTTATCTGCATCCAATTTGAGTATACTATATACAACCCAAACAAGAGAAAACTAGCAAACTAGCATAGCTTGGTAATTCTTCAAACATATTAAATTGATGCTTAATCTGACATATAAGATTATAAGAACTTAACAAATACGATTCCAAATATTTTACTACATGTATTTTAAATTCGCCAGAGTATGTTCCAGACTTCATAGAAAGACCTTCATCGCCATGAAGTTGATACATCCTTCACCATCTCTTTCCACTTGAAACAGATATACCTAATTCATTTGCTGCAGTATTAATAGAATACTTATTAGATTCCATTAATGCCACAAACTTTTTCTTTAATTCTAAATCGAATTTAATCATATAAAAATGCACCTCCAAAAGTTAAAATTCTTGTCTAACTTTTGGGGTGCACTTCAATAAACCTGTGGTTAAAGTACGATGTTTTTAAATCATTTACGAGTAAAGCTTATTCTGCATATTAAATCTGCTCTAAGTTTAAATTTAAGACATAGTTGTGTTTTCAAGATTTTACTAGAATTTTAAAAATTATAAAGAGCAATCTAATGCTTTGATTGCTCTCTGTTGACTTAAGCCCTAAAATTTATATAAAAAAGATAAGTTTTGCTTAATTCAAATAACCTAGTTTAATTATTTTCTTATAATAAAATAAGTATAGTAATTACTTTGCAGCCCATATTTCTATTTCGATTTTTAATTCCGGCAATCCTAATTCGCTTATATATGCAACAGTCATAGACGGTGAATTATCACCGAAAAATTCATCCCACTTAGGGTCAAAGAAATCCCAAGCTATTTGTTCAGTAGCCCAAATATTTACTTTTATAACATTATCTGGATTCAAATCTTGACTAGATAGTAAGTTGGATATATTAGAGAAAGTATTGCTTACTTGTTCATTAAGATTTGAAGGAACATTTCCTTTAAAATCTACTCCTATCTGACCTGAAAAAACATAAATTTCAGAATCTCTTGGTATTTTAGTAATATGACTATACCTACCAACTGGCTCTGGAACTCCAATTGGATTTATTCTTTCTATTCTATTATTATCTTTAGATTTATTATTTTTCATTAAATTACCTTCTTTCGATATAAATTAACTACTATTTCAATTAGCTTGAGAAAATTTTAGGTAACTTATCTCTTTCTCAAGCTAATTCAGAAAAAAATAGCAGTAGAATATCCAATTCCGAAAGATAAAAATCTTAGGATTCTCTTTTTCATCTCTACCTACTCCTTATATTTAGTATATCAGTTCCTTACATTATAAACCAAGCAGATTATAAATTCAATTAATTTATAACTCCTCTTTAAATATGTGTTTAGGGAGGAGCTGAGTGACGTACTTAATCATACAATATTTTGGTTAAATCAAATAGTAAAATAATCGATATACTCTAATATCTCTGTATGTATCAACTTTTTTTCACCCCTAAGTATCAACCTGATTTTTTTAAAAGATTCTTCTTTTGGAAAATAATGATTGAGTATAACTAAATTTTCTTGAATATTTATCGACCAGCTTTCATCTTCCGCTGATACAAGACAATATGCACCTCTGATAATACGCTTTAGAACTGTTATCAATATACCATTATCAAAATCTCCTTCAACTATTTGCTTCCTATAACTTTTAAGCGTATCAACAATATCTTGATTTAAAGATTTACATATATTGATATTAGGTTTCATTCTAGGAAAATGGACAGATAAATCTTCTCCATAAATACAAGTACATATGTGTTTTATCCAAAACCCCCAATAGTATAGATTATCTTCTTTTAATACCCCGTCCAATATTCCAATATCAAAATCTACTTTTGGTACAATATGATAATTAGCATTTATAAATTTTATTTTTTCCTTATTTAGTATTTCTATTTCAGTAGATGTAAGTGGCGATGTCAATATTATAGATAAATCAATATCTGATTTACCTGGAACTTCTTCTCCCCTTCCTACACTACCATATACATATATACTATGTAGCTTATTATCTGTACACTGTTTTAAGATCTCAGTTAACTGATTTAATAAAAGGAGATAAGTAGAATTTATTTTATTTTTAGATGTTTGATTTAGTATATATCCGTCTGAATCTACACCAATTTTAGTTGGAAAATTCACGAATATCATTCCCTTCTTATTTGCATTTTATTAAGTATATCATACACCACTCTTAGAAAGTGTGTATAAGATAATATCTTCCATCGGGATTTTTCTTTTCCTAATTAAACTTTTTGAGTAATCCAAACGTGCATATTTTTTGTCACATCCCAATTAATCACTTTAACTATTTTCTTAAACTTTTTCTTATAACTTTTAACTATATAACCATCCCTACCTTTATTTTAACCTATATATAAACTTAAGGAAACCTGATAAACAGTAAATGTTATATCAGATTTCCTTAGGTTTATGATGTTGCGCATAGCAGGTGGTATTCATAATACAAAGAACAAAAGCACCAAGATATTATTATCTCAGTGCCTTTGGATTTTTTGTTTAGCTCTACTTGCAGTACAATAAAGGATATGCTCATAATAATCACGCAATTCCAGTCCCATCAAATAGATATTGAATGATTTCGACTGGGAATCAACGTTTTTTATAACACAGGACTGTAACCCCATTATCAATATAATATTCTTCTAGCTTTAATTTTACAGTAGGATTGTTTCCCAAAAACAATGGTCTGCCTTTTCCTAAAACAGTTGGAATAATACCTATAATAAATTCATCAATTATGTCTACTTTGATAAAGCTATCTATAAGAATACCACCACCAAATAAAAAAATATCTTTGCCCTCTTTTTTCTTTTCATCAAGAATAACTTTGCAAATATCACCATTAATAAAATTAATATTTTCATAATCATCCAGAGATTTAGAAGTAGCGACAAATACAGTTTTTTCTTTAAACTCCTCGTAAAATTTTTGGTCATAGCAGTTTTTCCCCATAACAACAGTATCAATTGTATCTAAGAATTTATTATAATCCCATTGTTTTTCAGTATTAAGTTTGTTATTTCCATCACCAACGATCCAATCAAAACCACCATTTTCATCAGCAATAAAGCCGTCAATACTCATTGCCAAATTCATTATAATTTTTCTACTCATCATAGCTCCTCCTTTTAGTTGACTAATACTATATTAATATAATTACTATTACTTGATATTAAATACATTATAGCTTATAATAGTTGACATCCTATGTCATATTGGAAAGGAGATATTATGAGAGCAGATAGACTAATTTCTATATTAATGTTATTGCAGATGCATAAAAAACTAACAGCTAATGAATTGGCCCAAAAGTTAGAGGTTTCTATCAGAACTATTTATAGAGATATCGAAGCTTTAAGCAGTGCTGGGGTACCTATATTCGCTGATAGAGGAACAAATGGAGGAATAAAATTATTAGGGAATTACAAAACTTCTTTAAGTGGAATAAATAATGACGAAATTTACTCTTTATTTATTCCAACTGGTGACAAAGTTTTAGAAGACTTAGGTTTTGAAAAACTTAAATACTCTACAATACTTAAAATTTTAGGAGGTTCTGCTCCAAATCAAATTAAAGAAGTTGAGAACATTCAAAACTATATCTATATAGATATGCATACTTGGAATGAGAATCCTGCGATTATAGATAAGGACATTCTTTCTTTATTACAAAATGCTATCTGGAATAGCAATATAATCAGGATAGTATATCGAAAAACAAACGAAACAAAAGAAGTAATCCTAAATCCACTGGGATTGGTATGTAAAAGAGGCATCTGGTATTTGATTTCAATAGATGCTGAAATAATTAAAATATATAAGGTAAGTTCCATAGAAAGTGCTCTTTTGACAAACGAGCACTTCGATAGACCAATGGATTTTAATTTAGAAGCTTATTGGAAATCATCTACCAGCAATTATAAATCTCGAATTCCTAAATATACATTTACTTTTATGGTTAACCCCTCGATTATAAATCATATAAAGGAAAGAAAATTTATCACTATAAGTAAAGAATTTGTAAGGGACAATAAAATTTACTTAGATATAGTTTTTGAAGATATTTGGCAAGGCATTGAATTTGCTTTTACGTATGGAAAAAACATAAAAATCATACAGCCTGTTGAAGCAATTAATGAAATTAAAACAAAAGCTGCTGAAATTATTCAGCTATATAAATAATTAAAATTTAAAATTGGATGAGTAGTCCTTCGATCACTCATTTTGGTATTGTGGAAAAGACTGATATGAACATAGCCAGTTTAATAACTATTATTAATAAAAGTCCAGAATATCTGTGCGGCGACTTGTACTGATAATCATCTCACATCTTCCTTTTTAGCAAAAAGTTTTCTGTACTGTGTAGGCGACATACTTACTAAATGTCGGAAAAACCTGTAAAATGTTGAGAGGCTGCCAAAGCCACATTGCAAGGCAATAGATAGAATCGTATCCTGTGAATTTAACAAAAGCTCCTTTGCCTTCTCAATTTTAAGTTTATTAATATATTGAACTGGAGTCATGCCTAACTGTTCCTGAAATAATTTAATCATACTGTTTTTACTAATACCAAGTCCGTCAATTTCCTCTTTAAGCTGTTTTGGATGAGTATAAAACTCATTAATTATTTCTTTAATTCCCTCTATAGTTTCTACCTTAGGTTCAAATTTCAAGAGATCAGGTCTGCATCGCTTACAAGGACGAAATCCAGCAGTTTGAGCCTGTTTAGCAGTATCAAAAAATATCACGTGATCTCTTTTTGGATTTTTAGATTTACAGGACGGTCGACAAAAAATTCCAGTTGTTTTTACTCCATAGAAAAACTGACCATCATAGGATGAATCACAATCAATAGCAGCTTTCCATTTCTGCTCGTCGCTTAGTAGCATGTATACCACCTTCTTTTTTATTTTTTCTTAATATCACGGATTATCTCTTTGATTTCTTATCTATACCCCAACACGATCCCAATTTTCCACTGTAAACTTAAGCTCGATGAAAAAACTATTACATATTGACTAATTATCAATTTTGGGTACAAAGCTATTTGTATATGTGAACCGTTCTTCAACTTCATAAAATGCGTACCAAATCACCATGCCTTTCAATATTCTCTCTTCCAAATAGTCATTTTCTGTGGTGATATGATTTTTTATCAGGGTATATAGCTTTCCACCATTATTCCTCTAATAATCCTTTTCAAAGGAAATCGCCCACAAATAAATAGAGGCCACCGAACCATAAGGTGAATAGCACTTTCGATATTCATCAAACTGTTGCTTTGTAAGTTCTTGGAGACCGTACAGCTTCTTCGTCCCTCGGCGTATAGCAAGGTCACCCCAGCTAACCACATTGGGACGTTCCATACAATTTAAGAGGATCATTTCAGCAGTCCACCGTCCAATGCCAGGCAAGGATATTAATTGTTTAATGACCTCACTGTCGGACAAAGTATTCAAAATAGACAGATTAAATTGCCCTTGTACAATCTTTTCTATAATATCATGAATGCAAATTGCTTTTTTCATTGTCATACCACAGGCTTGAATACTATCAGCAGTGTAAGTGTATAGATTCTCCGGTGTGATGTCACCAAAGGTAAGCTGCATCCTTGACCAAACAGTATTTGCTGAACGAACAGATACAAGTTGCCCGATAATAGTATAGACAAGAGCAGTAAAAATATCTGGAATCACTTGACGTTCCACTCTCCCAAAACGCCTGATTGCGGCACCAAGGACGGGATCCATATACGTCAGGTAATTTAATTCTGTACTGCCGTATTCAAAATACTTTGTTTTAACCGTTGACATAGTTCTTTTCCATCTCCAACAGTTTTTCTTTAACTGCAAGTCCCGCGGCGTAGCCTACAAGCTTTCCGTCTGTACCTATAACTCGATGGCATGGTGTAATAATTAAAATCGGATTTTTACTGTTGGCTGTACCCACTGCACGGGATGCTTCTGGTCTTCCGATCACCTCCGCCACCTGCTTGTAGGTGCGAGTTTCACCATAAGGTATATCCCGCAGAGCAGCCCATACAGCTTGCTGAAAATCTGTACCCTCTGGTGCAAAGGGTATGTCGAAGAATTTAAGCTTACCGTCAAGATATTCCTCCAGTTGACGTGCGGCCTCCTTTAGTAATGGGGTTTCTTGCTCCTCACAGTCTGTGGACTTATGTTCTTTGCCAAAGAAAAGTTCAATAATTGTACCGTTTTTTTCTACAATGCCAATCAAACCAAGGGATGTCGGATAGAAGGCAATATTTTTCATATGAATAACCTCCTTGTCTTATTATATCTTTAGTATACATTTGTTTTACCTAGTATGTCTTCCGAAATTTCACCATTCAATTCTCATTATGGTAATGCGCTAAACCATGCGGATTGTAGCAATACAATACCTTCTCGTATCTGTTGTTCACTCAATAAGCTGTATCCTGCAAATATAACGTTTCGAGGACAATCATTCCTGTTATTCCAGAATGGAATCATAGAATATACTTTAACTCCGACTTTTGCTGCTTGTTTAATAAGCCAAGCTTGCTCTTCACCACCTGGAAACTCCAAAACGAAATGCACCCCTGCTCCACGGCCATGTAAGATTACTTTTCTTCCAAACATTTTTGTTGCTTCCTGTACAAATACATCATGACGTCTTTTGTAGGTGAGGCACATTTTTCGAATATGACGCTCATAATTTCCATCCCTCATATATGCGGCTAAAACATGTTGCGTCAACCATGATACAGGAGAATTATAGGAACGGAATAAGCTATGATATCTCCTTAGCAGGCTCACTGGCAACACCATATAGTTCATCCGCAGAGAAGGTGAAAGAGACTTTGAAAAAGTTCCGATATAGATAGTCCGATCTTCTGCATCTAAGGAATAGAGCGCTGGCACTGGATTGGCATCATATCTTAGCTCACTGTCATAATCGTCCTCAATAATATATGCATCTTTAGTATTTGCCCAATCAAGGAGTTCCTTACGTTGAAAAATTGGCATAACAGTTCCATAGGGAAATTGATGCGAAGGTGTTACATAAGCAGCACATGCATCAGAACGATGAATGGATGAAATGATAAGTCCATCTTTACTAACTGGGATTGCATGCAATTTATAATTATTGTTGATAAATACGTCCCTTGCTCCATTATATCCTGGTTCTTCCATTGCAATAGTGTTATTTTCCTTACGCAGAAGAGTACACAAAATATTTAGTGAATATTGCAGCCCACAACCGATGATAATTTGTTCTTCACAACAAACCATACCTCTTGATCTGTACAGGTGTTTTTTAATTTCTTGCCGTAATAACAGATCACCCTGCTTATCTGGATACTGATTAACTACTTCTTTCTGCGATGATAGAATAATCTGAGCTGTGTATTTTCGCCATAACTTGAAAGGAAACTGCTCATACGGAAGGGTGCCGTACTGAAAATCATACAGACTTATAGGTTTTTCCGACTCTAATATTTCACCAGATAAAGTATTTATATCCTGCGGAACATAATTCCTCTCCGTAAGCTTACTTGAAGTGCCTAGAACGAAAAACCCTGACCCATGTTTTGGTTGAATATATCCCTCTACAGCCAGCTGAGTATAAGCTTGATTAACGGTATTTCGCCCGATACCTAATGTTTGGGCTAGTGTGCGAATACCTAGAAGTCGTTCTCCAGGTGCAATATTTCCTTGTTCAATATCTTTTTTTATCTGATAATAGATTTGAAGATATATTGGATCTTCTGAATTTTCTTGAATATATATCATATAATTATAACCATCCTTATTTTAAAGTGTACCCTATATTATATCATATAAGTGTATCTTTTAGCAGATACACTTATATGATATAATACCTTTGATTGTATATCAAGTACATATATATCTTGAATATAAATCAAATTTATATGATTAGGAGGATGATTAGGTTATGCAATACAGAATGAAGAAGTTTCAATTAACCTCAGAACAGATTGACGAATTACTTCATCGTGCGGATACTGGACGATTCGCTACTATTAATGAGAATGGTTATCCATATGTTGTTCCAATGCACTTCGTTTACTACAATGAAAAAATTTATATGCATGGACTACCAAAGGGGCAAAAAATCGATAATGTCAATCGAAACTCCAAAGTATGCTTTGAGGTTAATGAATTGTTTGGTCTCTTGACTGACAATATTGAGAATGCCTGTGATACTGAAGCAGAATACAATAGTGTTATAATTATTGGAAATGCTTCATTGATTGAGGATTTGGATTATAAACGTAAAATATTGAATAAGATAGTTGAGAAATACACTCCTCAATTTGCTGGAAAAGAGCTTCCTGATAACATGATAAAGGGTACTGCTATAATTGAAATTGATATCGTAGAGCGTACAGGAAAATATCATAAATAGGGCAAAAATAAAACTTAATTTACCTGATTGCCATAAAAGTCAAATATGATTCTCTTAATGGAAAATATCCCGCTTTTTATTACGGGATATTTTTTATAACCTTATTATGCATGAGACAATACCGGAAACATTAAATCTCTTATTTTAAATGGATTTTCTTTTCCCATCTTAATAAAAAGAGTAGTATCCTCCTCATTCACTAAACTTTTTTCGTAAGAAGTGATATTATTTGGAGCAAATCCTAAAACTACTTTCTTAGTTTTCTCATTCATCATTGCATTAATAATTTTATCTAAATCTATTTCTTTTGTGGCAAATACATCTTGTATATATAGAATATCTTCATGAAAATCACAAATAACAATAGTATCATAATCTTCAATATAATAAATGCCGTCCTTCATAAAATACGTACAATAAAACATTATGAGAGATACATTATTTTTCATAAAAACTTTTGAGAGAGGTATCGCATTACAAACCATATTATAGACAAATTTTCTATCTATATTACTATCCATATTCATCCTTATTATTTTTTCTGACTTATCCTCTTTTATTCTTTTTATAGAGTATTGATATTCATCACACTGCTCAAATCCAAACTTTGGGTAGAAATCAAGAACACTATCATTAGCAAAAAGATAAATAAGGTCACATTTATCCTCCCATTCTTTTATAACTCTTTCCATAAGTATTCTACTTAATCCCTGCCCTCTATATTCTTCAGCTGTCATAACTGTTCCAATTTGTATATATCTCTTTTGTTCTTCTAAAATTATAAAATCCATGATATTTACTGAGACATTAGATACTACCTCATCTCCATCTAACAAAGAATATGGTATATATTTGTCTTCCCAATAACCATTCTCATACCATTGTTTAAAATTAAAACCATAAGTTTTTTCTGTTAATCTATCAAAGCTACTTCTTAACATTTTATTATCTCTATAATTACATCTATAAATATATTTTTTATCATTAATTAATAGAATTTCACTCATTTTGAGTTCCCCTTTTTTTCTTACTATTTTCGTTTATCTTGAATTACAAAATAATTCTATTTCCATCAATTATAGAAAACCTATTAAGAATATATAAACACTATTTCCTGAACTAAAAACAATCCGAATAACAAGAAACAATTATATTATGACTCCAATCTCTCTTATTTTAAGCTAAAATCCAATTTTCTGCATCAGTGATGTTCCTAAATATTCTATAATCATCTCTTTTATTAGCTTCAATAATCATTTCTCTAAATCTATCATTTAAATTTTCTTCATTAGCTATAATTATTGCAACCTTAATCTTATAGTTCACTAACTTTTGCAATATCGCTCCCGCTAATCCTGTCCTAAGATTAAAAAAATCTTCAGAAAGTGTTTCATAGTGAATTATCAATAAATTAGTATTATTTTCGAAACAAGCAGCAATAAGATCCATAGCATCTGTTTCTTTACTAATCAATTTTTCATTAGAAATATATTCAATATATCTTTTATCGTCTTTATCTATTAAATTATAATTCATATTGTTTCCTCCTTAACTTTAAACTAATATAAATTAGTTGATTCTGTAAAAAGTGAAATTGTACTCAACATCTCCTCAGTAAACTTCATAGTGCCCCATAACATCACTCTTAATCTATTGTCTTCTTTAGAGTATTTCATATTCATTGTTGATTTGCCAACACTTGGGTCCTTGCAATTCATAATAGCTATAAGAGTATTAGATATTCTCATATACTGTTCCATATCTATTTCATTGATTTCTATAACAGTAGATACGCTTATTTTTGGTCTTATAATACTTAAATTTATTTCATTAGTTGAAAACTCAATCTCTTCATCTTCTTTAATGTCTTCATCGCTAGTATTAACATCTTGTTTCATAAAGGAATTTAAATCTTCCTCTGAAATTCTCCACTGTTTTCCAAGCTTATTTGCCCCAAGCTTACCTTGTGTTATAAATTTTCTTATAGTTTTATGATGCATACCTAATATTTCAGCAACCTGATTAACTGTATAAAATTTGCCCTCCATAAATATCCATCCTTTCGGTATTACTATCTGAGATGATTATATACACTTTCATTGTATAGGTCAAGTATTTTATTAGATTTTATTATACTTTATTGCACTTTAAGGAGTCAATATCATTCTTCATTATTTTTTATCTCATATTTTCTGATAGTCGTAGAATTTATAATCACAGTAAAAAACACTAATCTTTTCTAATAAAGATTAGTGTTTTAATAAGATACTCGATTTATCTTCTTATCAATGGAAACGCTATTACATCTTTTATAGATGGAGAATCTGTTAAAAACATCATCATCCTATCTATTCCTATTCCCAGACCTCCAGCTGGTGGCATTGCAGTATCTATTGCTACTGCAAATTCCTCATCCATTGGGCTTGCTGTTTCGAGTCCTGCTCTCAATTTATTAGCTTGGTCATGTAATAATATTCTCTGTCTTAATGGATCATTAAGTTCTGAATACGCATTTCCAAGTTCTACTCCAAAAGCATAAGGTTCAAATCTTTCAATTAATTCTGGATTAGACCTATGAACCTTGCATAATGGAGAAGAATCTAATGGAAAATCTATTACAAAGGTAGGTTCTATTAAGTATTTGTCGCTATAAGCTTCAAATAATATTAAAATCAAATCTCCTTTTGAAGTTTCCTCCAACTCTAACCCTTCCTCTTGCTCCTCTAATAAAAGCTCCTTCTCTTTTATTAAACTTATTATATTTTCTCTTGAAAGTATTTCTACATCTATACCTGTATTTTCTTTTACAAGATTACACATAGTCTCTCTTTTCCATGGAGCTTTAAAATCAATTTCTACTCCATCATAAGTTGCCTTAGTCGTTCCTTTTACTTTTAAGAATACATATTCGTATAGCTGTTCCATAAGTCTCATCATATCATCATAATCCGCATAGGCCATATAACATTCAAATAATGTAAACTCTGGATAATGAGTTCTATCTATACCTTCATTTCTAAAGGCTCTTACCATGGTATAAACTCTATCAATCCCCCCTACCATTAGTCTTTTTAAATATAATTCTGGAGATACATTCATAAATACTTCACAGTTTAGAGCATTTACATTAGTTATGAAAGGCTTTGCCTCTCCTCCACCGTATTTTGTATCTAATATTGGTGTCTCCATCTCCATAAAATCTCTTCCATCCATAAATTCTCTTATGGCAAACATAGCTTTTGAGCGGTTAATAAATCTTTGTTTTACATCTTCATTCATTATCATATCAAGGGAACGATGTCTTTGTCTTAAATCAGCATCTTGAATCCCATGATATTTTTCTGGTAATGGTCTTATGGATTTAGAAAGCATAGTGATTTTCTTTGCCTCTACAGTTATTTCTCCTGTTTTAGTTCTAAATACACTCCCTTGTACTCCTATAATATCCCCTGTATCTATTAGTTTAATTAGATTATATTCTTCTTCTCCCACATCTGCTTTGCTTATATAAATTTGAATTGTTCCTTGCTGATCTCTAATATTTAAAAAAGTAACCTTTCCCATCCTTCTTAAGAGCATAACTCTACCTGCTAAAATAAATTCTTGGTCACTATTTATAGAATCAAAATTTTCCATTATATACTTAGAATTGGAATTTGTGATAAAAGAATATGGATACGGGTTAATCCCGCACTCCTTTAATTGAATTAATTTTTTTACTCTTTCTACCATAAATTCATTAGCATCTTGCATTATCTCACTTAAATTATTTAAATCTGTATAGTTGTTATACATTGATAATACCACCTTTCATTTTTTTAATAGATATTTATATATCCCTAAAATTTTTATAATCCAATAGGAAAGCTTTCATAAATTACTCTTTTAAAATATGAAATCTCCATAAATGGATTTCAAAAAAAGATACTTTAATAACACTTTGATATAAGTTCTTTTTATAATTTCAAGAATATTTATCTTTATGACAATAAAAAAACTCTCACCTCCAAGACATAAGTCTTGGGGACGAGAGATAATTACTTCGTGGTACCACCCCAGTTTATTAATATGTCACCATATTAACCTTTTCAAGTACGTCTCTTAACTGTATAGTCAATAGGTTATACTCTAGCTCTTTAACGGGAGCTCCCGTTACATCATCCCCTATTTTTAGGTTCAATGTAAGACTCAGAGGCTTTTTTCAATAAATATTTTTTGCTTCCTCTCACCAATGGAAACTCTCTGTAAAAAATTTAATCCATTTACTCATCTCTTCGCAGTCTTTTGATTTTTATTTATTCTATTATACTTTATTTATAAAGTCAACGTTTTTTTAATATTAATATATAGCTTGTTCCGTTATCTTATCAAAAACATGCATTTGCTTTGTATCAATAGAAATTCTCACAATCTCACCAACTTTTATATTTAATTCAGAACTTACCTTTGCTTTAATACTCGTTTCAGATAAATTTAAATACAAATTATCTTCAGGACCGAGATGTTCCACTACATCTACTTTTGCAAACTCTGTACCATTTTGACATATCTGTATGGCTTCAGGATGTAAACCCACTACAACTGTTTTATCTACATAGTTCTCCATTGCATTTTCAATTGATTCTGGAGATATTATATCAATACCATTGAAATGAAAATAAATTTTATCATTAATCCTTTTTACTACTGTATCAATAAAATTTATTTGTGTATCAATAAATCCTGCTACAAACATATTCTTAGGATGATGATACAATCTTTGAGGAGTGTCAACTTGCTGAATTACTCCTTCTTTCATTACGACTATTCGAGTTCCAAGGGTCATTGCTTCTGTCTGGTCATGGGTTACATAAACTATAGTTGCTTGCAGTCGATGATATATTTTGGCAATTTCTGCCCGCATCTGAATTCTTAATTTTGCATCTAAGTTTGATAAAGGCTCATCCATAAGAAAGACCTTTGGCTCTCTAACAATAGCCCTCCCCATGGCAACACGTTGCCGTTGACCACCAGACAATGTTTTGGGCTTGCGATCTAGCAAATCATAAATATTAAGAATATTTGCTGCTTCTTTTACTTTACAGTCAATTTCTGCTTTTGGTAATTTACGTATTTTCATACCAAAGGCTATATTATCATATACACTCATATGTGGATATAAAGCATAATTTTGAAAAACCATAGCAACATCCCGATTTTTGGGCAATATATTATTCATAATTTCTCCATCAATTTTTAGTTCTCCACTTGATATTTCCTCCAAACCTGCAATCATCCTAAGTGTCGTAGTCTTTCCACAGCCTGAAGGTCCTACAAAGACTATAAATTCTTTGTCTTCAACATTTAAATTGAAATCTTTTACAGCTGTGAATCCATTTTCATATATCTTACTAATATTTTTTAGTTGTAACTTCAAACAACATCCCTCCCTTCTCTATATGTTTTCATATATCATTTAACTTAGTTCTGGTTGAGAAACTTCTAAATAAATGATTGATTCTTTTTATTTTCTAATTTGTCATTATCTTCAACTAAATTCCTTGGATTTCTTCTAAATAATACACATAAAATAGATGTAGCTGATAATATAGATAGGAAAAACAATATATTAGATACAGTGTTTAGATGGTTTAGATATTGTAATGCTGGAACTCCAATATTAGGTTGTATATAAAAATCCAACATATCTCTTAAAACATAAAAATTATAATCTCTCCACATAAAAAACTCACTGGGCATACATGGTTTAAATCGAATTATCTTCCAAATTAATAAAGCAGATAATATATAGGCTAAGGAATATAGCAGTTTAAAAAGAACTTTCCTATTACTAAAAATTGGCCATATATCTCTTATATAATTTTCTTTCAAAAACTCTATTATTTCTAGCTTTAAAATCCTTATGTTATTCAATATCATTTTCCATAAAAAAATGATAATAACTATACCAACAATGAAAATGATAAATTTAAAACGCTGCATAACAATATCCTTGTACTGATTTATTTCAACAATCTTTATGTCATTAGATAAATATCCCATTCCTATTATAATTGGCTCGACTTCCGATATATTGTCAAGTTGAAGCCATATATCTAAAACCTTCAATTCGTTAGAAACAAGTTGATTTAACTTTTCAAAAGGCATATATAAAAGTATTTCATCTTCTTGTGCTAAATCTTTTTCAAACACTCCAATTACTTGGAATTTTTCATTACCTATGATTATATCATTACCTACGCTTTGTTTATTTCCAAAAAAATGCCAAGCAGCTCCACTGCTTAACACAACTACATTGCTATTTTTTCCAATATGTATCTCATTAAAGAATGATCCTGATAATATTTTTAATTTCTTCATATAGGCAAAATTCTCATTTGTTCCAATAATCTCTGCCTGACCTTCAATTATACCAGAAGAAATATTTATATACTGTCTTGCAATAAAAGTAAAAGGATGTTTCTTTTCATTTAAGAAAGTAATATCTTTGGCATTAAAGAAAGCAGACTCCTCATCTATGGACATCATATAAAGGTTATTTGCCGTACTCTCTCCTATATATCCACCTATAAGCCAGCATAATCCCGTGGTTAAGCATAACAACAAAGTCAAAATCATCAGAACTCTTTTCTTTACTTTCATTCTTTACCACCAGTACCTTCATATTTTACCCGGCTTCCAGCTTCAATGGGAGAAGTGCTAGTTACAATAATTGGTTCAAACAAGCTTAATTCTTTAATGGCTGATAGCGAATTATCCGAATCTATTAGTTCCACATAGGTCTTATGAGCAATAAAGTTTCTGCCCAGTACATTATTTTCCTCTCGAAGCACTAAAACATAATATCCTTTTGTATCCTTTCTTACTGCATCATTTGGTATAATTGCATCGTATAACTCACTTTCAGTTTTAATCTTTATATCAGCATTTTTCCCTCCCAACTGAAAGGAAGTATTCTTTATAGCTATTGTTATTTTATGTCCTGTACTGTCTTCATTTCCACTTGGATTTATACTTAGAATCTCCCCCTTTAAGGTTTCTGCAATACCCTTTACTTTTATTTCCACAGAGCTTTCCATATTAAACAATTCTAGCTTTTCCTCATCAATAACCAACTCTGCCTTAAATTCATTTGACAGATCCTGCATCTGAACCAAAACATCGTTCTTATTTATAAATCTTCCCGCTTCACATTTTACATCAATAATAACGCCATCTGTTTCTGCTACAATTTTACTATTCTTTTCTTGCTCAAGCTTCTTATTCAATATCAAAAGCTCAGACTGAATATTATTTAATTGAAAATTCAATTCCAACATTGCATACTCATTCTCCTTTTCAAAGGAAAAGGTTTTTTCGTACAGGCTATTTAATTGTTCATGTTTAGCCTTTAATAAGTTATTTTTAGCTTCTTTTTCAGATTGTATATATTGCTTATATTGCATCTTAGCTATTTCAAGATTATTCTCTGTTTCATTTAGCTCGGATCTATTTGTCATTCCTGCATTAAATTGTTCCTGTTTATCATTCAATCTTTTCTCTGCCATATCAATATTAAGCTCATATTCTAATCTTTTTAAAGATTCATATGTTCCCTCTTCAATACTCCTTATTTCAGATTTTATATCTGAAATTTCAGTCTTCAACTTCCTAATTTCTCTTTTTTCCACAGATAAATCATCGGATTCTAAATTATTCAGCTTCATATATAAAAGCTTAATATCCTGTTCCTTTCTTCGTATGTCCAATGTCAGCTGTTCAATGATAATCTCATCTGTTTCTTGCTCTAGCTTCCTATTCAATATTAAAAGCTCATCTTGAATATTCCCTATTTGAAAACGCAAATCCGTCATTTCATATTCATTTTCCTCTTCAGAGGAAAATGTTTTTTCGTATAAGCTGTTCAATTGTTCCTGTTTATCCTCTAATAAATCATTTTTAGCCTCTTTTTCAGATTGTATATATTGCTTATATTGCATCTTAGCTATTTCAAGGTTATTCTCTGCTTCATCAAGCTCGGATCTATTTGTCATTCCTGCATTAAATTGTTCCTGTTTATCATTCAATCTTTTCTCCGCTATATCAATATTAAGCTCATATTCTAATCTTTTTAAAGTTTCATATGTTCCATTTTCAATACTGCCTATATCAGATTCTATATCTGAAATTTCAACATTCAATTTTTCAATTTCTCCCTTTTCTGCAGTTAAATCATCGGATTTCAAATTATTCAGCTTCATATTTAAAAGTTTAATATCCTGTTCCTTTCTTCGTCTATCTAATATCAATTGCTCAATATAATCATTATCTAAATCAAATTCTATAAGAGCTTGCCCTTTTATTACCTTATCACCGGGCCTAATAAAAATCTCCTTTACTATACCTTCTTTTTTCGCATAAACATCATAGCTATCTCTATAAGTAATAAGTGAAGTCCCTTCAACGGTATTCAGTAATTTCCCGCCTATAAGAGACACTGCAGTTACAGTTGGAAGATTAAAATTGTAGATGGTTTTAGAAAAAAAGGTTAGAAAAAGTATAGTTCCCCAAAATATACTTATTCCTTTTATAAATTTTTTGCTGTTCATATGTTTTAATCACCTCTCAATGTTATCCTTTTAATCCTGATAAATTTATTCCTTCTTTTAAATATTCCTGACCGTAAAACAATATAATCAATACTGGAAAAATATAAAAACATGATGATGCAAAGGATACTCCCATCTGTTCTTGATTAACTCGGGCTAAAAATAAGGACATGGGCTTTGCATAAGTGTCCTGAATGAAAATAACAGCCTGGTCAACTACATTCCAATAGTCCACAAAGGTAAGCATAGCTACAGAAGCAAGTCCTGATTTTATCATAGGCAGCACAATACTGAAGAATATCCTAATATGCCCAGCTCCATCCATTTGTGCTGATTCTATATACGCACTTGGTATCATCTTCATAAACTGTCTTAGAAGAAATACTCCAAAGGGATTAGATATACCAGGCAAAATGATGGCTAGATAACTGTCTGTCATATTTAACCAATCAAATACTATGTAGTTTGGCATTAAGGTAACCTGCAAAGGAAGCAGCATGACAATAATATAAATAAAAAATAAAAGTTCCTTACCTTTAAATTGAAGTATCGTAAATGCATAGGCTGCCATAGAGGATACAAATAATTGTCCCACCACAATGGGAACAGCAATTTTAACGGAATTCCAAAACATATTGAGATAAACAGGACTCTCTAAAAGTATATGAATATACTGAGATAGTGTAATCTTTTCCGGAATTATAGCCATATCAACAAACTTTCCTTCTGGATGAAAAATATCTCCGATAGTACTATAATGACGACTCACTTCATTCATACTCATCAAAGAGTTGGTAAAGGTAATGACCAATGGAAGAATATAAATGATTGCCATAATAGAAAATACAGTCAATAGGAATATATGAAAAATTCTTTTAGAATAATGTGTTGATTTACTCATAACTGCTACCTCCTTAGCTTCTTAAGTCCTTAGCTAATTTATTCTCTGCCTTAAATACCACAGCCACAAAGAATACAATAACAATAGTCAAGATATATACAGCACTAACAAGCTTTGAATAGTTTAGTGACAGAAACATATTATTCATATAGTGCTGTAAAACATATAAGCTTTCATGGGGATATTCCCCTGTAATAATATATATTTCCTTAAAAACTTTAAAGGAATTGACGAAGGTCATAATCAATACCAAAAATATGGTAGGCGTCAAATATAACAAAGTTATCCTTGTAAATTTGTAAAGCCAATTAGCTCCTTCAATATCAGCACTTTCATAATACTCTTCGGGAATATTATTTAGTCCACTGATAAAAAGAGCCATATTATAGCCTATGTTTTTCCATAGGAATATAAATATCATAACAAGCATACCGTATTTACTCTGAAACCAGTCTATTTTATCCATTCCAAAAATGCTTAAGTATTCATTGACAACACCGTTTACACTAAAAAGATTTTCCCAAAAAAATGCAATAGTCGCTGAGGGTATAACTAATGGTATTAAAAATACAATGCTAAACTGATTTCTATATTTTGTAAGCTTGTTTATAGCCAATGCTATAAACAAAGATAACAACATATTAAGAGGTATACTGACTACCATAAAAATAGCCGTATTTTTAAGCCCTAGCATAAAATATTGATTTTGGAATAAATCAATAAAGTTTTTAAGACCTACAAATTTCATGTTTATGGGATTATCAGTCAGACCATAAACTAAAGAGAAAATAAAGGGAAAGAGATAAAAAAATGAAAATCCTAATAAGCTGATGCTCAACATAATAATTGGTATTTTATTATTCTTTTTCATTTAATCATCTCACTCTCAAATGCTATTCGTTTAAATACTTGCTTATCTTTGCTTGTAATATCCTCGCAGCTTCTTCTGCCGACTGTTCTCCATCAAAAAATTTGTTGCTCTCTTCCCAGATAAATTCACTAATGACGGGGTCATTTATATCATAAGCATTAATTTCCATTACCCATTTTTCTAAAAGATTTCTATATTCTTCTTTGCTAACCTTTTCATCTTTGTTATATAATTTTAAAATTCTTTCAGCGGAATTATCAAAGCCTTTTTTATTTACACCTAGTCCATAGAAGCCCGGTAAACTTTGTACTTCTTCTGATAATAAAAACTTAATGAACTCCCACGCTAATTCTTTATGCTTAGAATTACTGTTGATTCCAACACTATTACTTGGATTTACATAAACATTTCCACTGGCATCAGACAATGGCATTGCATAAGTATAGGTATCTGGAAGTAAATTGAAGAAAGCACCCTGTATATCAAAATCGGCATTTAAGGCGAAGTAGTATTCCATATTATAGAAATCTATACTACCCTTTGCTGCGAAATAACCATTATTCTCTAAATCCTTTACATGGTTCAATAAACTGATATACTTTTCTCCGATACTTACCTTTTTATTTTCTATATCAACAAACTCATTAAAATAGTCCCTGAAAGCGTAGTTAAATAAATGTGCTCCTGACTCCAGCATTAAAAAGGTATTTTTTCTGCTTGTATTATCTACAAGCTCCTGTGCAAATTCTAAGGCTTTTCCAAAGCTGATTTTTGTCATGCCATCCCCTATTTTTTTACCGCTATCAGTTACCAAATGCTTGTCAAAGCTAACAACAGGAAATCTACTCATAAGCGGCAGCATATATATATTTCCATCTTTATCCTTTGGAGCTTCTAGCACATTCATAAAATAATTATCAGAGTTAATCTCAGGTGTAAGTCTCAATAAATTACTTAGCTCTTCAAATACACCCATATGTACATATTTATGAACTGGAAGCTGTGTTGCAAAAATAATATCCTCAGCCTTTCCTGTCATTATTTTTGTATTTAGATGATTTCTATAGTTCTCTACGGAAAATTCTTCAGAAGCACCTGTAGTGTTTTCATCTTCTATCTTTACATATGAATTGATGGAGATTTTCACATTAGGATACTTGTTCATAAACTTTTGGGCTGCTATTGTTAAATATTCTTGCTCAAACATAGTTGAAACCGTAAGCTCTCCCTCCATCTTAGGGGGTATATATTCCTCTTCATCCTTTTGTTCTGACAGGTTAAGAGTTTCTTCATCACTATTCTGGATATTTCCAGTACATCCAACTAATATTGTTAGAATTAACATAACAGCAAGTAAGCGTTTTTTCATTATCTCCTCTCCTTTTCTAATTAAATTTATTTACATATAGATTATATAAGAAGAAGCCGATAAAATTTCTTAGGATTTGCTTAGGATTGTTTTAGCCATAAAAAAAAGCGTAATATAGATTAACTATAGTACGCTTTTTCTGCTATAAAGATATCTCCTTTAACTCAATAATGACTTTAAACATATCTCCTTCTGTTTCAATACTGATACTGCCACGGTGGAGCTCTATGATACTCTTAGCTATGGCAAGCCCTAATCCCGAACCCTCAGAGTTTCTTGAACTGTCTGCTCTTTTAAACCGTAAAAATAATTCATCGGTTTCAAAATCCATTTTATAGGAAGCTATATTCTTTATACTTATAATGAGCTGCCTATCTTCTATATTTTCTATAACTGCTACATATATCCTTGTATTTGGCAAAGAATATTTAACTGCATTGCTTATAATATTATCAAATACTCTCCACATTTTAAGACTATCACAAGACCATAGAATTTGCTTGCTTGTGCTTTCTACAACTAACTCAAGCTTCCCTTCCTTCATTTTCTCTGTATATTCGTAACCTATTTGCTTAATCATCAACACAATGTCAACCTGTGAAATATCCAGCTGAATGTTACCGCTTTCTATTCTCGACAATTCGAATAAATCTTCAATTAAAATATTAAGCCGCTTTGCATTCGTATCAGCATTAAGAATATATTTTTCTATTTCATTTGATACTCCTTTTTTCTTAACTAATTCAATATAGTTTATAATAGATGTTAGAGGCGTTCTTAAATCGTGGGAAATATTAGTTACCAGCTCATATTTTAACCTTTCACTCTTTTTTTGCTCCTCAAGTGCATGGATATAGCTTTCTTTTATTTCATTAATACTATGGGCTATTTTACCATAACTATCACTTCCAATAACTGGAATATTTTGCTCCAAATCACCCTTTGCTATTTTTTGTGTGATGTTTATAACTTCTCTTGTATATATTCTTTTGTTTATTATGATCTGACGAATTAATATAAAGAATATCAAAATAATTAAATTATGTACGACCACTATGGGCCACTTAGTTTTAATCATTGAGATGTAATCGTATATGGTAGACCCTGGTCCAAAGAAGGATAATACAAAAAAATACCAAACAAGCTGCAAAATCAACCCAATAATCCATGCAGGTATATTTTTTGTGAGCCTGTTTTCCCACTCCTGACTAAACTTCATATTGTCCTTTTTATATTCATCTGCTTTTATTATCAACAATATGGAACCAGTTAGCATGACGAATGTCAATATAACAAAGGTGAAATATAAAATAATACGCCTCAACAATGCCGAAAAAAGCCCTATTGTATATAAATAGGTACTAAATAGAAAGATCAAAAGGATAAAAGCCAATATAGGAGCCCCTAATCTTACATCTATTGGTATTGCATTTATTCCTTCATTTAAATTCCCTATTACCTTTTTATATACTGCAAGATACAATACAGCTCCAAGTAAAAGAGAAACTACAGCAATTTTAATCTCTAAATATAATATTTTTTGCTGTTTAAATCCTGTTTCAATAATATAGCTAAATAAACCTGAAGTTGATTTGTCATCTTTATCGATAAATATGAAGCCTGAAAAATTCGTATGCTCTGAATTAACATTCGTATACTTCGATGCAACAATGGATAATCTTAAATCTTCCATATCTTTTAATAATATCTTTCGATAATTGCTATATTCAAAGGATATAATATTAGGCCGGGAAGAAAATTCAATATAATTAATATCCTCTGGAAGATTAGTAAAGGTTTCTTTTGTATTATCATTCATAATATAATAATATGTTCCTTTATTTTGTACCTGAAAGGCTCCTTCTTCTCCCTCTGACATATCTCCATTTATAAATCTATATACTTCAGAACAATATTCACTAACAGCAGGATTTAGATAACTATTATAGATATATCCTTCAAAGAAGAATCTCCTATTTTTCCATATACCAATAGAGGATACAATACTTATACTTATGAGTAAGGTGGAGATAAAAAATATAATTCTATATATCCTATTATTTTTATTTTTCATAGGCTTTCCTCTCATTCAATCATATATCCATGACCCCACACAACCTTCAAATACATAGGCTTTTTAGGGTCTAGTTCTATCTTTTCTCTTATCTTACTGATATGAAACATTACGGTACTCTCCGAATCTAAAAACGGCTGTCTCCATACTGATTCATATATGGTTTGCAATGATAATACTGTTCCTTTGTTTTTTGCTAATAGCAATAGAATTTTATATTCTGTAGGTGTGAGTTTAATCAATTCATCATTAACCTCCACCGTCTTATTCTTTTGATTTATTGTCAATCCTCTTATGTCAATCCGACTTTGATTTAAAAGTTCAGCATTTAATTTTGTATATCTCCTAAGCTGTGCCTTTACTCTCGCTAATAATTCAGGAGGGCTGAAGGGTTTAGTTATATAATCGTCTCCTCCAATTTCCAGCCCCTCTATCTTATCATATTCTTCAGTCTTAGCCGATAAAAAAATAATGGGGATATTGTTATTCTCTCTAATATGTAATGTAGTTTTAATGCCATCCAACTTTGGCATCATAATATCCATGATAATGAGATGTATCTTATGAAGCTTTAGTACATCAATAGCCTGTAGACCATCCTCTGCTTTATAAACATTATATCCAGCTTCTCTCAGGTATATCTCAAGGACTTCCAATATCTCTCCATTATCATCTGCAACTAGTATATTATACATCATCATCTAATCACCTTTTATTATATACATTATTCTCATGTCATTATATAATACCTTGACCCTTTTTTCAAACAGCCTTAATATAACGATATTTATCGATGAATTTATTTCTGCTTTAATATATAAATCTCCTTATATATTAAATATAATCTTACTATTGAAATTGAGCAAAACCTAGTCTGCTTTTCTAAGAATTACCTGCTATCTGAAGTTCATAAAGATGTCTATATATTCCTTCTGCAGATATTAAATCCCTATGGCTTCCCTTCTCCACAACCTTTCCATCTTGAAATACATAGATTTCATTCGCTGCTTCAATGGTTGAGAGCCTATGTGCTATAGCAATTGTTGTCCGTCCCTCCATTAATTTGTCTAATGCAAGTTGTACAAATTTTTCAGATTCATAATCAAGAGAAGATGTAGCCTCATCAAAAAGTAATATTGGTGCATTTTTAAGAATTGCTCTCGCTATTGCAATACGTTGTTTCTGTCCTCCTGAAAGATTAGCACCCTTTTCACCTACAATAGTATCATATCCCTCTGGAAGCCCCATTATAAAATCGTGAGCGTATGCCATTTTAGCTGATTCTATTATTTCTTCATTTGTTGCATCTAGCCTACCATACCTTATATTTTCCTCAATAGTTCCATAAAAAAGATAGGAATCCTGAGGTACATAAGCAATCATTTCTCTTAAGGATTTCAATGACCTGTTTGCTATAGATTTACCATCTATAAATATCTCACCATCATTCGTTTTATAAAATCCCATAAGTAATTTTATTAATGTACTTTTTCCTCCCCCACTTGCTCCTACAATTGCTACTACTTTCCCTTTCCCTACAGATATATCAACTTCATCCAGCACTCTTTTTCTATCATCATAGCTAAAGCAAACCTTTTTCATCTCTATCATACTGTCTGAAAATATATCAATTTTGTTATTTTCTTTACCTTTATCTAATTCAGTACTGCCATTTAATAATTCAATTACTCTACACGCACCAGCAAGTGAGCCCTGAATATCAGCAATAAACTGTCCAATATTACCAAATAGGAAGCTTGCATTTCCCTGTAAATGCAATATTGCAGCTATTGTACCAACATCTATTCTCCCCTTCATTGACATATATAGTCCTAATGCAACTATTCCTATTGTCTTTAAGGTCTCATAGGAGCTATTAAAAACCTCTAATATAGAGTTTATTTTTCCCTTATTAACAACTGCTGTTTTCAAATCTCTATTTTCACTTTCAAATTTATCAAATATCTCCGCTTCTATATTGAACATTTTTATTTCCATAAATCCGTCTGATATATCAATTAACCTCTGAGTAACTCCACCTATCTTTCTCTGAACATCATCGCCAGCCCTCCTTAATGACTTACTAAATAAAGTACTTATAAGAACTGAGACCATTCCAATAACAATAGCTACAATAGCAAACTGCCAATTCATTAAAAACATGGAAATCATTGCAGTAGCCCCAAGGATAAAAGCAAACATAAGGTTAGGTATATGTTTCATATATATTTCTTGAATGGCGTCGATATCATTTGTCATTCTAGTAATTAAATCTCCCGTATGACGCCCTTCAAAATTCTCCACAGTTAAAACTTCCATATGTCTAAAGGCATTAATCTTAATATTGCCTATTATTTTTATCACGCAGGATTGATATAAATACTTAAATATAGGCTGCAATATAAAAGCTATTAAAAATGATCCTATAGCTATAAAAAATGCTTTTTTTATTAGTGGAATACTTCCATGAATTATGGCATTTATAACATCCTTGATTATATAAGCAAGAACGATATTATAGCATATTGAGGAAAATCCAGCATCAATTATCATTGAAATTATATATCTCATTCTATGAGGCTTCATAAATGATAATATTCTTATAACTTCATTTTCTTTTAGCTTCTTAAGCATTTGCTATCCCTCCACTATACTCCTTAAAATCGAGCTGACTGTCCATCTTCATAAGTTCTTCATGCAGCCCCTTTTCAACGATTTCTCCATCCTTTATAACTAATATCATATCTGCATTTTTTATTGTGGTAATTCTATGGGCAACTACTAATACCGTTCGATTTTTCATGAATTCATGGAGAGATTTTTGTACCAAACGCTCTGATTCCAGATCTAGAGCTGATGTAGCTTCATCTAAAAGAAGTATTGGGGCATCCTTTAATATAGCCCTAGCAAGAGAAATTCTTTGTTGCTCTCCTCCAGATAATTTAACACTTCCATCACCTATTACTGTGCTATATCCATCTGGTAAGTTCATTATAAAATCATGGGCATTGGCAAGTCTTGCAGCATTTATAATCTCATCTTTTCTAGCCCCAGCACGTCCATACCCTATGTTCTCTAATATTGATGTTGGAAAAAGATAGGTGCTTTGTGATACATAGGATATATTCTTTCTAATTTCTAAAGGGCTACAATCATTCAAATTATTTCCTAAAACTTCAATATTTCCTTCCTGCCCTTTATAGAAGCTACACAACAGCTTCAAAATCGTCGTCTTACCACATCCACTTGGTCCTACAATTGCTGTTACAGTATCCTTTGCCAATTCAAAGCTTGTATTATTAAAAACTTGCTTTGCTTCACTATACCCAAAACAAACCTGTGAAAACTTTATACTTGGACAATCATCTTTAATTTTAAATTTATTTCCAGATTGAGTTTCCTTTTCTTTATCAATAATCTCAAATATTCTGTCGACTGCTGGTATGGCTAAACGTATCTGCTTTTTTAAGCTCAGCAAAGCCTCTACAGGAATAAATATGTACCAAATTAACTGTGTACTAGCCAAGAGCTGACCTACAGTAATCTCACTTTTAATTGCAAGATATCCTCCAAAAAGAGGTACTATTAGCTGTGGAATATACCTTAAAGCAAGGAAAAGTCTCGTTAGATTTGAATTTATTTTTACCATCTTTATGCCTTTATTAACCATTTCTTGTATATTTCTCTTATACTTGTTTAATAAAGTATCTTCCAAGCAAAATGCCTTTAATATATAAACTCCGTTTATAGTATCCTTAGCAAGTGCATTTACCTTTGCAATATCTTCCATTAGCCGTCTTGAATTTTCCTCCACAGGTTTTGAAACCAAATTAAATAAATATCCTGTAAGTGGTATTAATACTACACTTAAAATCAGCAGCTTCCAGCTTATAAAATACATATATATAATTGCAACAATAAACATAACTGGATTTAATATTAATTCAGGTATATATCCAATTAACTCTGTTATAATTAATACATCATTATTTATCCTCGAAATAATATCACCAGAATGATACTCGTCCTTAGATTCCATAGGTAAGTTAATGATATCTTTAATCATGTAGGTTCTTATATTATGAGCAAAATCTCCCTTATATCTTACCGATGAATATTTTTCTGTATAACTAATAATAATGCTCACAGCTACTATTATCATAGTGAAATATACAAAATCTTTAAACTCATTTGCCTGTTTATTTATGGCCATATCAGTAAGATTTTTTATTGCAAAGGCGAAGTAAATAGTTATAAATACTTTTAGAAAAGCCGCAACACAATTTAAAGCTATCCAACCTCTTAAGTTCATTAAAAATATTCTTAATGGACTTAATCTTCCAATAAGACTATTCACATCTTTTGCTTTCATTTTTTCCTCCTCAATAATATTTTCGTTTTGTAAACTTAAATGAAAATTGAGGACTCCAACCTCTGTATGGTACAATGTTTTTGCTAGAAAACAAATACCTCCCAGAAAGGATGAAGTCCTCATGCAAAAAATTGTATCAATA
>NZ_JAHLOH010000031.1:0-97246 GCF_018917285.1 Tissierella carlieri
GCTTCCTCTCTCCCACACCTCACGATGTGAAACTTGCAAGTCGCTATGAGATTCGTTGGTAACTACGCTCTTTAAGGACTTTCACCTTAGACATATGACATGCCCGTCAAACCTAAAAAACAATCACTCTTTAAAGAGTGATTGCTTATTAGCATACTATACTTTTGTACCTTCTGATTCAAGTATTATTAATTTCTACTTTTATCATTCATTTTTTTGCATTCTCCTATTATAATAGGCTTTACTATTTTTTATTGATTGAATAGAGAAAAAATGCTTTATAAGTCCTTATATATCTTTATAACAAATTGCTTAAGGTAGCTTAAATAAAGGTTTTTCCACATGTCGATTTATTTCTTGTTATATTCCTTATAGTGTGGTTCTGGAAAGTTGGGCACCACAAACACAATGGCTTTATATCTTAAACATTTCGTTTCCTTTCCTCTCCGCTCTAATTTTGGAGGAGTAAAATTTTGTAAGTACCTTTTCCTATGCTTGTTGGGAATGTGTCCAGTGTCAACACACTTGACGCTACCCTCTTGATTTTATGCAATATGTACCCATTGCAAAGTTTACAGAATTGTGTGGAAGTATAGCAAGTAATGTAGTATAATCTTTCTGATAATACTGAAAGCTGATACTATGCAAATTTATATTAAGCGAAATTCAAAATAGAATGAACATCGATACTATCAAGGAATAAATTTCTGTTTTGAAACAAACTCACAGGGGAAGTTATTGGAATATTTATAAATATACTATTTTTACGAGAGGAGAGTTGTTTATGAAGATTATTAAGAAGTTGACAAGATTAACAGTGCTCTTGTTATTAATATGCCTATTTTTTACAAGATGTAAAGATAAAAAGGAATCGGAGATACCTAGGGATTTCAAGCATACAAAAAATACAGAAGAATTTGAAAGCAGCAGTACAATAGCGGAAGGAAAAGAATTGATTAAGCAGGAGGAAGCAGGTTCTACACCTAAGGCGGATGAAAGTGAAACCAAAAAAAGGCCAGAAGTCGCTAATTCTACAAAAAAGATATATAGGGAGGATTTTTCGGCAGAAGGTGAGAAGGTGTTGTTCGGTTTTCAGGTTGCTGATTCTAAAAAAATAATATCTATCTGCACAGCAGAAGATGAAAGCTACATTGTTTACCGATTTGGTACAAGGGATAACATAGAATTAGAATTTCCAGAAGACAGAGAGAGCTCTTTTAGTTATTTTAACTATTCCTACTATTTAAGAGGTGGAGGACTTGAAAATACAGGCTTGGATTTCGACCATTTTAATTTTAGCAATGGGGACTATCAGTATCAAGTGTATAGCGAATATGAAGCAGAAACTGGTATAAGATCTGTAGGCATTAGAGTGACTGACGAAAAAACTGGTAAAGAAACTGACATAACAGGAGATAGTAACAGTGTTATCGGCAGTATGATTCCCTTCCGTGAAATGGAAAAAATAATAGTAAATTTTGAATAATCTTTTTGCTTAGCTGGCATTTATGGTGACAGAGGCATAGAGCATTACAGCAGGCGAATAGCGAACTTTCGTCTGGATAAGGCTGTGGAATAGAAAATTAATTTCAAATTTGTAAAGAGCTTCCTGCCATATGCCTATGATAGAAATCCCCCATGAATTGGTCGGTGTCCTTAGAACATGCATAAAATGAGCATATAACTTATGTTGAGATAACAGAACCCTCTATACTCATCAACGGTAAAATGAATGGTGCTGTGCACCAACCTATGATAAGTGCGCCCCTGCTTGTGTGGCAATTAAACTGAGTGTAGCTATTTTGCTGCTACAAAACAGCCACAGTAGACCGGCTTTGGTTCACTCTGCACAATAAGCAGTCACAAAATAGAGGATAAAATCCTTGCTGTATGCGGGTTTTCGATTCGTTTTGTATCGAAACTGGTTTTTCTATATCCTGCTTTTAACACTATTTTTATAATTTCCATATCATTGAATACTCAATTTCTTTAGTATCTTTATTTTCTTTCTCTTCTTCTATTTTAAATCCATGCTTCTTATAAAAGTTTATTGCTTTCAAGTTTTTAGCATAAACGTCTAATTTCAGCATCGGATAATATTCCTTGCATCTTTCAATCAGTTGACTTCCTATTCCTTCTGACTGATATTCTTCTGAAACAAACAGTCCTGCAATATAAGATTTATCCATAATACCTATAAATCCCTTTACTTCATCCTCTTCCTCATAAATAAGAACATTAGATTCTGGCAGAATATTTTTTACAAAATTATAATTTTCCTTCCAATAATTTGTGGAAACAAAATCATGGGTTTTCATATTTTCTTCAAGCCAAATCTTCATCACCTTATCTATTTTAGATATTTCTAATTCTTTTATCATTATTATCACCTCTTATTCAAAAATATTTAATCTATTAATTATCTTTACTTTTATTGTCATAATAAAATAATAGATATTTTTTTAACAGTTTTCCCAGTATATTATTTTAAAGCAGAACATTAACTCCTTTTTTAAGATATTATAATTCAAATCTTTTTATTACTAAGACTTATTTTAGTTATCTTTTTATAATTTGAAGTGCAAATAAATCATCTACTTTATCTTTTATATATACATAAGCATCTTCTATACCCTGATTATATATATAAGGACCTAATTCTTCTATAAAAAAATCTAATAATAACTCAGAAGCTAAATCTCCCAAATCTTCATCTCTTTCTTCTGAAAAGTAATTCATTATACGGTTTCTCATTTCTTCTTTATTTTCTTTACTGATTTTAATTCTAGTATTCAAGTTATCAACTCCTATATCCTTATATATTGTGAAAGCAACTTAAAATAGTCGTCACTATATCTAAAAAAACTACCCTCATCTATCATTTGTCTCAATTCTTTTCTACTAACCCATCTAACATCATCCACCTCTTCTTTCTGTAATATGATATCTCTTAACTCAATATCTTGTTTCACAACCCAAATATCAGTAAAATCATTTTTACGTTTATGTCTTAGAGGTGCTAGCATAGAACTCCCATTAATTTCTATGCCTAGTTCTTCTTTTGTTTCTCTGCAGGCAGCTGTAATACTATCTTCTCCTTGGACTGCAGACCCTCCCGTTGTTGCCCATACTCCAGGAGCGAATTCTAAATGCTCTGGTCTTTTTTGAATCAATATCTCTCCATTACTATTAATAATCCATATATGAACCACCAAATGGTATTCATCTGCTTCTAATTTTTCTCCTCTAATAATAGTTCTACCCGTTTTTTTTCCATTTTCATCTAATATGTCCCATATCTCCATTTTATCTAAGCCTCCATACAATCTACTTAAATCTAATTTTGTTTTATCAAATATCTTTCTGCTCCCACCATAGCTTTTCATGTATCTCTACAGGATAACCAAGATCTTTTAAAATAGCTTTAGAGATTTAGCTTCAGCCATGAAATAGCTATCTCCTTCAACAATGTCATCTGTAGTTCCTATTGAAGTTAATAATTTGCTCTATAACTCTTTCTTTATAAAGCCTTTCTAATTTTTCTTTTTGTTTTTATGTAAGAAAAATAAAAGTACTAAAGACAAAATAAATAGAACAAAAAAGCCATAATTTATCTCTATTCCTAAGGCTATCCCTCCGAAAATTCCAAGAAGAATTATAAAATCAATTATAGTCTGTGTTACTTGATTAGTATTGTAATCTAAGCTATCATCCCCTCTTGTTATATATCTTTCGATTCTACATATAGCTCAAAGCATTCCAAACAAGTAAAAACAATGCTATTGAAAGAACAAATAATATTGCTGAAATACTTTTAAAAACCTTATCCCTTTTAATAAGTCCAGCAATTAATAGCATTATTGCAGCTAGAAACATTATCAATATAATTCCTGAAATACCCATAGTTGCCTCCTATCGCATAAAGTCCTTCCTTTCTACTAACTTGTTTCATACTAATGAATCATTATAGACTCCTTACCATCAATAAACATGGATTTTGTTCTCCCCAGATCTCTTTAATTTCCTCTAGAGGATAAAATCCTACTTTTCCATAAAATTCTCTGGTTTTTTTATAGTTCTTATCAGGATGAGTCTCTCCAAGTGTTTTAACCATTAAAAATTTATAACCATTTTCTAAAGAATAGCTTACTGCTCTTTCAACTAATTTCCTTCCTATTCCTTTATTGTGATATTCTTTTAAAATACCCATCACATATATTTCTGAAGTACACTTATTGTTGAACTTTAAGCTTAAGAGCCCTATTGGTCTATCATCATCAAAGGCTACATAGAAAACTGTTTCTTTTACTTTATCTACGTATTCTATAATAGCTTCTTCTATCCCAAACCAATCTGGCAATTGTCTAAGTACAGAATCAGTAATATTTGATTTTAATTCTTGGTTATCTATAAGCTCAATAGAATAATCCTTACTACTTGCTATCTCTTTAAGTAAAACAACTCTACTTTCTACAATCTCTCTGTGTTGCTCCTCTGTCCATTTTGGGTTTTTATTCTTCCAAAATCTCTCACAAGGTATTTCTTCACATTCTCCACAATGTCTTAGTTTTCTATCTATTACACTACATTCATAGAAATCACAGATATCAAGTTCCACTTCATGTAACCAGCAAGCCTTCCCCTCTATAGAATGGCATCCCATACATTCCTTTTCAAACATCCTACATTCACTACATATACAACCACAAGCTCCAATAGTTTTAGTCATCATAGTCCCCTCCAAAAATAATTCTAGCATCATATAAACTTAAAGTTGCTCCAAGCCTTATCATTCCATACAGCATAAGCCTCGTTTAAGCCGTCATCAAAAAATAATTTTAGATAATCTTTCATACTACTTGCTAAGTTCATATCCCATAGCTTTTCTATTTCTACCTAAAAGACTTTACCTTCATGGGTTTCATCTATCATTTCTCCAGAAAATGTATCTGTTTTAAAAAGAAAAATTAGCCATCGTTCATGAGTAATATCATTATACCAATCAATAAGTCCGCTAAACCTTAGATCCTTCACATCTAATCCTGTTTCCTCTTTAACTTCCCTAATTGTGGATTCAAATATACTTTCTCCATTCTCTACTTTGCCATCGGGAAATGTTATACCTATCCTCTATTCATAAATGTTTTATTAAACTTACTCAAACCATTATATTTAATACAGATATTAAATCTCTAATAATTAATTTCTACATATTTTGCTAAAATCCTTCTATAAGCCAAAATACTTTTTATCTATTTTAAGATTCTCATAATTAAAATAAGGCAGTACCTGCACTGCCTTATTCACCTCACTCCCTGAAATACAATAATTATAATTATATATTTACTTGTCTAACGGGTCTTGCCTCAATATATCCCCTATACCCCATAGGCATAAGCTGAAATCTTGGTGCATCTTCATCAGCCCATCTAAATCCATAGACTTCTGGGTTATATGTTTTCATTACATCCCATAATTCACCTATGGCGTCTTCAAATTTATCATCCTCATAAGGCTGTCCTTGAAATACCATCATCTTACATGATGGTAAGTCTATAATATCAAAGCCTTCAGGTATCTCACCTGCATAATCCATAGGAACTTCTACGCCCTGTGCGTATATGGATGTACCAGACATACGCATATTTTCAGGCAACCATACTCCAATAGGCTCATATAAGGATTCCTTAATACTGGAAATTATACCCCATATATCACATCCAACTTCCTCACAATATTCAAAATAATGTGTTGCTCTAATTCCTCTCTTTAATATCATTTTTCTTGCCGGTCTATCAACAACTTGAACAAATACTGTACTAGCGTTAGAATTTTGTTTCATAGTTCCCTCTCCTCTTTGTAAAGTAAGATAATAATCACGGATACGATAGGGTATAAATAATTTTACTGGTGGAGTATTCTTGCAATAATACTTAGGAGTCATGCCAAAGTATTTAGAAAATGCTCTTGTAAATCCCTCATGGGAATCAAATGCAAAATCCAAAGCCACATCAATGATTTTAATGTCTTCGTCTCTTATTTTAATAGCAGCTTCTGAAAGCCTAAGATCTCTAATATATTCAAAAAGAGTTTTACCGATTAATTCCTTAAATACTCTGCCAGAATGCCATGGTGAATAACCAGCAGCTTTTGCTAATATATAAAGAGTAATCGGCTCATTTATGTGTTCTCCAATATAATCTTGCATACGCTGAACAGCATTTATTTTTTCCCAGTTCTCCATGTTATCACCTCCTATATAGAGGATAATACTTTGAACAAAAAATTTCTTGACTCATTTTGCTGAGAAATCGAAACTCAAAATACTATATTGCTAAATTCAATACATCCATTTCTAAAATCTGATTAATAATTATCTTATCCTAACAAGCACCTTTTAAAAAACGACCTGAATCCATCTCCAATTTTATCTCCCTTTTCTTTTCTATCCATATCTAGATAGTATTTCTTACTGTTTTTTTCTACTGAAAGAGAGTCAAGTGGGAATCCTTGGTTTCTTCTTGGATGAGGCTTGTCTACAATTATAAACTCATCAGATGATATCTCATTACCTTGATATTCGTATATATGTTCCTCATCTAATACAAGGCAAATTGCATTTTCATATCTAGCAAATACTTGTCCACCATTTTCCCTTGCGATTCCCCCATAATATTCTATCATTTCTTCATCGGTTAACTCTTTTCCATTTACTCTTCTTACATATATTCCTGGCTGCTGTTCTTCTTTAATTCCTCTTATATATAGACCAGAATCACAAGAGAAAACAGGCATCTTTACCTTCTTATAATATTCTAAAGCTTTTATTCTGGCATTTTCCAATGGATTATTTCCTGTTTCATCTATATAATTACCTTTAATAGTAATTGAATTCAATCCTATTACCTCTATATCTAATTCTTTCAATGTTTTTCTCATGCTTTCAAGCTTTGCTAAATTAGTTGTTCCATATAATATTTTCATTCTACACCTCTTATAAAAATCATGTATTTCAATAAATCTTATTCTATCTCTCTGCTTTTAACCATAATGATTTCAGTTTCACTTGGCTTATAAAATCCTTCTATCTCACCACATTTAATATATCCTAACCTACTATAGAGTTTTTCGGCCTTATTATTAAATTTTCCTACAAGTAAAAATAACTTCCTTGATTGAGGATAGAATTCATTCTCATAATACTCCATTAAAATTGAACCATATCCTTTGCCTCGATAATCCTCGTGAACTATAATTAAATGAAGATATGGATACATATCGAAAGCTCCATTATCAGTTACCATAATGAAACCAATACAATTACCATTAGAACTAATCATTACCTTCAATTCATCTCTTTTTATACCACGCTCCATTATATTGTATAATTTTTTACTTCCATCATTAAAATATCGCTTCCCAATTTCAGAGTCTCTTGTCATCTCAATACATTCATCGATATGTGTGATATTCCCATCTATAATTTTCATCTAATTACCTCCGATTATATCTCTTGTTTAAAATACTCATAGGCCTCCCTTGAATCCTTGTGATATAAAGGTAATGTTTCTTTATTTAACTCCAGATCTGTTAGGTAATATAATATTGCTTTTTCCCTTGAATGCTTCAGAGCTTCTCTAATCTCTTTTACAAGTTTTTCATATCCTTCTTCTTTCCAACTTAACTTATCAGCTAACAACACTTCTATTTCCATCTTACTTGGCTGTCTCCTTGATGTTGCATGATACCTAATTGCATTTAATATATTTTCATCCCTTATTTTAAATACAGTTTCCGCTATAATTCTCGATATTTTCTGATGTAAAATTGAAGGCATCTGCTTTTCCTCATCAGTAATTTCAATATTATTTTCTATACAAAATTCTACTATTTCCTCCTTGTCTACTACTCTTCCCAAATCATGACAATAACAAGCAATCTCACTTCCTTGTTCTATGGAACCAAATTGTTTTTCAATATTATGGAGCTCCCTAACTACATCGAGAGTATGCTCATATTTATCTAATTTATCATACACCAAAAAATATGATTCTATATCTTTCTGAAAATCGCCAGTTGTTTTAAAATTTAGATATTTTTCCATTCCCAATTCCCCTTATATAAAATTAGTTAACGAATTCTTGTATCTTTTTTCCATTCTCACTTCTTTCCTTAAATCGTCCTTTAGTATACTCATCAATTGTCTTATGCCAAAATGCTTGGGCTGGGTTATTTGTCTCTATTTGAAATACTTCCCACTGACCTCTATGTAAATCAAATATTTTATTAGCTACAGCTTGTCCGATTCCTTTTCTTCTATATTTCTTCATAATAAAAAATTCTGCGATTGAAAAATAATTTCCTTCTTCTGATTCGATAAGTCTTACTAATACAAAACCTATATACTTCCCATCTCGTTTAACCAGATATGGAAAGCGATGATTTTCTTCATTCCAATAATCATCTAAGTATTCATAGGCCCTATATAAGCCATTATCTTCAACATCACATTTTACAAATTCAGAAAAATCATAGAAATAAAATTGCATTAAATTTCCTAAAATATCTTTATACTCTTTTGAAGTTTTAATAATTTGAAATTCCATTCTATGTTTACCATCCTTATCTATATTTAAAAAGTTAATCGCATTTGTTTATAATATCTAGTCTTTTAAATAATTCTCCATAGTTAGCTAATTTTTCTTTATTCTCCACCTTCAACCCTGAATTATAGAAAACGATATTACCATCCCCTTCATTTATAGCATCCATTTTTTCTAAAATTCTTTTTAAATGTTTTACTGTACCAATATTTCCATCAATTATATCAGTATCTGCTGGAAGTATTTTTCTAAATATATCTTTATAAAAAGAGAAATGGGTACAGCCCAAAACTATAGTTTCATAGTTATTCAAGTCATATTTAAGTAACTGTTCCTCAAGATATGGTAATACTATTTCTTCATTAAACTCAAATCGCTCTGCAAATTGAACTAATCCTGGAAGTGGTAATAAATCAACAATATGGTCATTATCTAATTTAGTAATAAGATTTTGAAGTTTTTCTTCCTTTAAGGTTAAAGCCGTTGCAGTTACTAATACTCGTTTATTTGTATTTTTATTTTTTTCAACAGCAGGTTTTACAGCAGGCTCCATTCCAATAATTGGAATATTATACTTTTCCCTTAACTCTTCAATAGCTACACTTGTGGCAGTATTACAAGCAATAACTATTGCCTTAACTCCTTGTTCTATTATAAATTCTATAGCATTAAATATATATTTTTTAACTTCATCCTTCGGTTTTGGTCCATAAGGAACATTTGATGTATCTGCGTAATATATATAATCTTCATTAGGTAACATTTTTAGCGTATCATATAATACAGTAATTCCTCCGACACCAGAGTCAAAAAAACCTATTTGCATTCCTATTCCTCCAAATAAATAAAATTTATATGCTAATCTAACATAGCTATAATTTTATTATACTACAAAATAATTAACTTATGATAAAAATACCTCGTCAAACTTTCTCATAATGTCGCTTCTAATTTCTTCATTTCTATCTACTGGATTTCTTTTTGTTCCAAAATAACTTTCTTCTATCAATATCTCAACGCCATGATCTATCAATACTCTTTTCATTGCCTCAATTGTAAAACCCATACTTAAAGAATCTGGACCAGCACAAACACCGATTACAATTGACTTTATTCCTTTTGAATCTAACTGGCTACTCCAGCTACCATTTCCAAAACCAAATAATGAGAAGAGTCTATCAAGAAATATCTTCATATACGAAGTGACATTATAGTTGTAAGAAGGTGAACCTAGAATTATTCCTTCTACATCTTTAATTTTATCAATTATTGAAGATATTTCATCCTTATGATGACAAGTATTGTTCCTAATACAATACTCACACCCGTTACAGCTATTTTGCTCAATTTCACTTAGTATTACTTTATCGACCTTTCTTCCTCTTTTTTCCAACTCCTTTATGTAGTAATCCATTAGACCTTCTGTATTCTTACCACGCCTAGGACTACCCAATATAGCAATCCATTTTTTCTCCATAAAATAACCCTCCCTGTATAAAATTATTCTATTAAAACATTTAACATTTTTTCTGTATTATTTAGAAAGGCTTTCATAATTTGATAGTGCTCTGTTTCTTCATATTTCACCTTATTAAATCCATGTTTTATTTCATAAATAACTGAATCTGGATATGCCATTATTATTGGAGAATGAGTTGCAATAATAAACTGGCATCCCTGCTGAACTAATTGATGCATTCTACTAATCATGGACATTTGTCTCGAGGGAGATAATGCAGCTTCAGGCTCATCCAATATGTATAATCCTTCACCCCTAAATCTATTCATAAATAAGGAGAAAAAGGATTCACCATGTGATTGATTATGTAAAGATTTTCCACCATAATAATTTAAAAGCCCTGGACACTCTCTTTCTAATTCATCAATATTTGTTGCAACATTATAGAAACTTTCAGCTCTTAAAAAAAATCCATCCTTGGGAATCTTAGCTCCTCTTATTAACTTAAGGTATTCATATAGCTCTGAGTGAGTATCATTTGACGAAAAGTTAAAATTTCTTGTTCCTCCCTCAGGATTAAAACCATAAGCCACTGCAACTGCCTCTAAAATCGTTGATTTTCCTGTTCCATTCTCTCCCACTATAAACGTAACCTTAGGATGAAAATCTAAAATAGATAAACTTCTAATAGCAGGAAGGCAGAAAGGATACTCTACAAAAGAAGATATTTTATTAGAATTTAATTCAATGCTCCTTATATATTGATTAATTGTAGCCGTTCAGAATTTTTGGCAAAGATTCTCAAGATAAATGGCAAAAACTTGTGGATAATATTAATTATGAAATTATCCACAAGTTTTATTTTTTATCTAGCTAAATGCTTCAATAGTCTTTTCAGCGACTATTACCTCCACTTCACTTCTGATTGGATAATCAGCCATACCTATTCTCTTAGATTCAGGCACTTCTTCAATAGTAATGCCTTTTGTTTCATCAACTGTATTTGCTAATACCAATACTACATAAGAATCAACTAATCTCTTTTGTATAATGTTCATTAAAACACCTCCATTTCTAATAGTAAATTTATTATGTTAAGCTCTATTTCAGCTATTAACATCTCTTTTTCAGAAGGAAGAAGACTATCTAATAACTCTTGCTCTAGTCTTTCTTGCTCTATCCTTTCCTCTTCTGCTAATTTTTCATCTTCTAATACTATTACTTTGATAACAAACTCTCCATCATGTTCAAAATCTACAAAAGGATAATTCTCTATATATATTTGAGCCATCAGTTTTCCATCTTTTGTAGTTTCATCTATAATGTAGTTTTCTTCATCTTCATACCAATTTGAATTATGGTATAAAGATGAAGTTTCATAAGTTTTATCTTCTTTAATTATCATTTTATCACCACCTATCTTATCGCCAAATAACTAATTGGGTATGTCTGAATTTCAGATTCAACCTCAAACCCATCATCTATTATCCAGACTTTTATGAGCCTATCTTCAAAATACACATGTTGTTTTGAAGCATCATTTTTGTGCATCGCCCATCCAGCTGCATCTCTGATTTTTTCTACAATTTGTGATTCTTGACTTGCTGTTTGAAAAATCAACTTCACATATCGTGGTTTAAACCCTAAACTTATAGTTTTCTTTCCCTCGGTAGTCTTAGTATATGAACCAGTTACAATTACTTTGGTAATGATACTTCCATAACTTAAAACTACTGTTTCTGACCATTTATTAATATGCTCACTATATGTCCTGTATTGTATAGCATCTATACTATACATAGTTTGATGTATCATTTTCTTCCCAGCTGCCATGAGCTCTCTAACTTCTATAATCGAGGTTTCCATTGTAGATGCTCCTAAATGGTATTTAAATAGATATGTTCCTTGTGTTTTTAGAGAATCTAATCTAGTACCTATATCTTGTCCATATGGAACATATACTTCCTCCATACTATCTACATCAGGCAAAAACTGTTTCAACTTTGCTTCTACTGTTTTTCCATCTTCCATAAAAGCTGTTTTAGCCTTGCTATGAGGATAATATATATTTCCACCACTATCCTCTATTCTTACACTTCTCTCTTCCGCCATTTATATCACCTCACTATATCTTTTTTAGAAACAAACTTACTTCTGTCGCATTCGCAAGAGTAGTGCCATACTTTACTTTGTCGCCCGATTCGCCTTTATCGCCTTTATCACCCTTTCCTCCTGTTGCTCCTTTAATATTTGCACGTGCAGTCCAAGCACTAGCACCTGTTTTCTCATATGTTTGTCCTGCTGTATTTATAGCCCAATCTCCAATTGTGCCCAAGGAATTAGAAGGTGCTCCTGTTGAATTAACAAAATGCCATATTGCATTATCCCCTTTTTCTCCTTTATCGCCTTTATCACCTTTTCCTCCTGTTGCTCCTTTATCGCCTGTTGCTCCTCTCAGTTTCCCTGAATCAAGTTTTTGTTGAAATGTTTCACCATCTGCGAATGTTACGCTATCCGCTGAGGTTATAACGTCTACGTCTTCAAGTACTTGTCCTGTTGTCGCATCAAGTAACTGAACTCTCACTTTATTGAGTGTCATTTTTCATACCTCCTATACCTTTTTTATTCCCATAGATGGACTTACCTTTATATTTTCATCTGATACTGAACATCCTTTCTTATCTGTAACTACAAAATAGTATGAATCTACATCTCTTTCATCTATGCTCAGAGGCTCGTCAGTAACTATTATATTTTTATTTAAAAAAGAATCTCTTTTATCAGTTATAACAAAATAAATATCTTCCTCTTTCCTATCTGAAATAGCAGGTGGATTTTCTGTTATTATAATAGAGTTTCTATTAGAAATTATTTCCCCTATTATTTTACTAAGTTCATATATAGCATTATCCATCTGTCCTAATGTCCTAGCATTAACAGGAGTTCCTTCCTCAAGAATTTCTCCTTCGTCTGGAACGTGAAGTATGCTACCATCTGGGAGAGGTACTTCACGATAAGCTCCCGGTCTTTCTGTAATATGGTCTGTAAATTCAACCTTTTCATATATAAAAACACTCATCTACTATCCCTCCACTTCTGTTAGTCTTACTGAAAAAACAAGAAGTAAGCCACGTGTTACGTTTTTTGTTATTTTTTCAGCCTTATCAAGTAAAACCTTGCCAGTTTTACTTATTACCCTCGAGGAGGTAATTTCTCCTTTAACAGTATCATCTAACATGAAAAGTATCTTAACTGTATTTTCAGTTATGTTAGTTCTACATACTTCTATTTGTTTAGTTTCATTATTTACTACAACTTCACCATGACTTACTAGATTTAATATTTGTTCAGTTATTTCCCTCATTCCATCTTGTGTTATCACAATCTTTCCTCCCCGCTTTTAAATGTTCCTGTCATTCTATATTTTTGAGAAGACTCTTTCTTATTTGAATTAAGCTCTATATTGGTTTTAAAACTAATTCCTTGATTCGTGTAATAAGGTTTAGTACCACATTTGAATGTACCACACATATTGTATTTTATATTATAAACCTTACATGAAGTGATTAATTTAATGACACTTTCTTTTGGTAATCCGTAAGCCGGCATACTGCTTGCAGATTTAACCCTCATAATTTCATTGTCAATAATTTGCAAGTCACTTATACTACTTAAATTTTTACCACTGAGATATACTATAAATTCAGCCCATCTCTCAGTGTCGTAAATATAATAAGGCTCAATGTAGGATTTTTCATACCCTAATGTTTTGAGTGCAAGAAGTATTCCTTCGTTTGTACCCGCTCTTTCAGCAATAATGTTTTTCATTGAAAGCCTAATTCGATAATTTTCAATGTCTTCACCCTTGAGCTTTTGCATATCTCTGTCACGCCCATGCTCTTCTAGCATCTTTTCGCTTGCACTTATAATCATTGATTCTTCTCTAACTTTGAAAATATCTTGTTTGGTTTGGTCAAATACCTCTCCGAATACCTTAAAAAGTATATAAAATTGATTTTTGGTCTTGGAAATTTTCTTGAGAGCACCATAAAGAAGATAGTACATATAGTCTTGAAATTTTTCAAACATATCTTTACACCCTCTCAACAGTTATATCTAGCGAACCGAGTACAATCACCTTGTCATTGCTCAGGATTATATCATCTTCAGGAGAAATAATATTAGCCTTTTTATAAACTTGGATGTCCTTCTTTAGAGAAAAGACAATGTCATCTTTATAGAGCTTGTTGAGTTCTCTGCCCTTCTTAATCTTCAATAAGTCAATGATGATTGCTTCAGCTCTCTCTTTAACTCCTTCGTCACTAGCATCCTCAGCAATATATAAAACAAGCTGAATATCCTGCTGTGCTGTTTCAGAAGATTTTATAAGCAAGTTATCATAAGGGCCTTTGATTGTATTAGCCTTGGCTTCTACATTAGCAAGTAATCCTTCAGTTGCAGCTCCTGCCGTTGATGTTACGATAATATCAACAGTTCCTTGCCCCCTTGGATGCATATCGTCAACTCTTACAAATAAAACCCCCTCAACTGATTCACAAACATTTTTGTATTTATCTCTAATTGGATAGGTGGAAAGTTCTGCCCATGAATTCAAAGTTCTTTCTCTGAGGCTCTCAATGTCTTCAAGGTCACTTCCTTCTTTAATCAGCCAATCTGCCTCATTTGCTATTCTATCAATACCCTCAATGTGAGTAAGTGATTTTTTAATCTGTCCTTGAGAAACATTGTACTTTGAGCCTTCCTTTTCAGCTTCAACAAGAACATTTTGACTTAGTGAATCCTTTTGTAGAATTGATTCCTCAAGAACTAAGAATCGAAGTTCCTCACCATTAATATCCTGCTCAGTTTTAAATACATCACCTTTTGCAATCTTGACAGCTTCCCCTGAAATATCCCTCTTAATAGTTACATAGCCCTTTGCTTTTGTAGGTTGTTTTCTCTTCTTGGAGAAATCTGCTGCCTTTAATTCCATCCATACTCCTTGAGCATGAGAAACAAATATATTATTTACTATAACTCGCATGAGCTTAACTAATTCAATTCTTATCTGAAGTAATATCATAAGCAAGGTATAAAATACTCCTCCTGAGCTAAAATTTGTTATAATGAAGCCCTCTCGCCTAAGCTCTTCCTCTATTGAATTTTTCAATTCTTCCCTATCAGGTACTGGAAGTATTTCATCTAGTATTTTTTCATCAATCATTACACCATCACCACCTCAACTCTGACTCTATCTAGTAAAATATCAAGATTATACTTTCTTGAGTCATTGATAAATTTAAAAGCTACTTTTACAGATACCTTGTCATCTTCAAAACTAAGTACGGTTTTGATTGTTTCGTTGTCTATTTCTTCACGTCTTGAGAGTTTCGTTTTAATCCTTTGTTCAATCTCTAATCTTGTCAACTCATTATCCTGAGTTTGAATAAAGTCCATTAGTGACCAGCCCCAAAGCTCATCATAAAAAAGCTCTCCCTCTTGGGATAATGCCTCAAGTCTAATATCTTGAATAAAGCAATCTGTATCAGAGGCGAGGGGAACGTCCCCATTTACGGCGGAAGTTAATTGCCAGTTTTCATCAAGTTTTATATCTGAATCATACAACCCTGCCATCAAATCACCTTCCCAATTATATAAACATTTAACTGACCATAGAGAAGGAGCACTGTTGCAATATCTCCATTTTCAAGTTTGATTTCTGACTTTACTTCAGGAATTTCCGGGAACTCAGGATTGATTGCCTTGTTTTCGTCAAGTATTTTGAGATTATAAATATAATACTCAGCTTGCTCTTGAACTTTAGTGATTTTTGCAAATACTGAAGAGGGGAGTCTTATGTGGTGATATTTTGCTTTTATAAACTTTTCAATTACATTTTGAATCATTTGCTCCAACATCTTTCTCCCTCCCTAAAAGTAAATATATGTCCTTATAAAACCCGTTTCATTGGTCGTAAATACAATCTTTTTTGTTTCAAACTCTCCTGATATCTTTGGATGCCTAACTATAATTTTTTGAGAATGTTTTATAAATGGAGCTGATACTGTTTCTAGTTCCCAAACTCTGCCCGGTCTTTCAAGAGATATAATATTTATCCCATATTCAAATTCATAGATTTTGTTTTGTTCAGGCTTTTCTCCCCAGTAAAATACTCCTCTTGAAAAATAGAACTCCTCTTGAATTTTCCAAATAGAGTGAATCTCTTCAATAACTGATATGACGTTCTTTTTGAATATTGGTACAACCTTTTTCTTTTGATAAGTTTTTGAAGATATCTTCACGTCTGAAACTCCTGCTTTGTTCAAGCAAAACCTCAATATTTCTTGAGGTGTAGCATCTAAGAAGGTATTTGTGATATACGTTTTCTCAAGATGTATCATGTCATCCTTTAAGATAACTTCATTTACATAGCTGCCTTCACTTATAGGATTAATCACATACCCCTCAAAGGCTTCATCAAAGACTCCATCATACCCAAGCTCAATCATTGCCTTATCTTCTTTGTTGATGATTATATTTTCTCTAAAATGCTGAGTAAATCTCGTTTTTGCCCAATCAAAATATGAATCCTTTGAGGAATACACTTCAATTTCTATACCTTTTTGAAAGTTATAACTCCCAATTGCAACATTTATTTCAGGATAAAAAAGCTCATTTGCTTCCATTTTCTCACCTCACTAATAAGGCATTGCAAGAATCTTGCTTCTGTATGCCTGAGTATTCGCATTGTCTATAGCTGTTGTTTTTGAAGTCTTGTCTTGAAGTTTAGGAGCTGCACCACGATTGCTATTCAAATAACTTTGGTAATCAGGATTTAAGTTAGCTCTTGCAGCATTTTTCACTGAGTTTTTTCCAGTATTCTTTGTTGCAGTTATAGTCATTGCATTATATTCCCAAAACTCAATCATAACTAATAATTCATCTTTCTTACTTTGTTCTTTCGTAGTTAGATTCTTAAATAAAACTTTTGTTATTCCTCTTGCTGCTGTATGCTCGTTGATTATCTCATGAACTATTGGCTTTACTTGCCCTTTCTTTTTAAACAGATTTTGAATCATTTCAAATTTCTCTAATTTTGTTAAAGAAGGACCATCATACAGAACTAACTCTAAATTTACTTTTGAATCTTCATATCCTGTTGCTTGCTTAGGTTTTTTACTTCTACCTTCAACCTCTTGTTCTTCAATTAGTGCATCACCTTTTACCTCTATACTTTTGAAGAGACCAGGGAGGATAATCCCTCCAACTTTTATTGTACTTTCATCAACATATATCAAGATTATCCCTCCAAAACTGTTTCAAAATCAAATTCATTACTGTTAGAATAGTCTTCAATTTCTTCAAGTAATTTAAATAGCATATGAAGATTTTTGAGCTTACTAATATCTACCTTAATAATAAGTCTTTCAATAATAGTCCCATTTTCTTTCTCTTTTGTTTGCTTGCTCTCTGATTTCTCTTTGCTTATCTCCTTCAAATTAACCTTTTTGATTTCATCTTTAGCCGTAATTCCAACATCAGAGAAAGCTTTCTCCGTTACTTCAGTAGGAAGATTTTGAGTTTGTATCATCCCACTGGTTATAGTTTCAAATACTCTTCTCCCTGATAGCGTAAGAGTAGAGAGAGGCCCTTCCTTTGCATCCGAGAATGGCAATAGATTTCTGATTTTAGAAAGTCCACCTTTTACAGCTTCAACCGGAGCTGATATTACACCTTTTATACCTTCAGTAAATGTTGTCAGTATCTTTGAACCTGACTCTCTAAACCATGCTAAACTTCCCGTTATAAAATCCTTGATACCTTGAATACCGGTTGTAAATACTCCTGTGATTCCTGCCCAAAGTCCCTTGAAGAAGTCAACAATTGAACCCCAGTTATTAATTATTAACATTGGAATACCTATAAATGGGAAGAAGGCGGCAATTGCTACTTGCAGCCATACAGGCATACCTGAGAATAAATTTCTTAGCCAGTCAAACCCTGTTTTAATGCCTCCAACAAAACTACTCCAAGCACCTTGAATCCATACAACTACTGAATCCCAATAATTCCATAGAAGGATAATTGCAGCTATTAAGGCCACAATCCCAACTATTACCCACGTTATAGGATTCGCAAGTAAAGCTGTAGTAAAAGACCAAACTGAAGCTATTAATCCCGGCATTGCTTGAAATGCTGTAATAACTGCTTGCTTTGCCATGCTTACCATACTAAGGACAAAATTTTTAATTCCTGACACTGCTATTGACGTAAAATTTTTAATACCTCCAAAACCTGCTTTGAGTGCATCCCCTGCATACATGGCTTGAATCCGTACTGTTGTGAGCATATCCGGAATATTTTTTAGGGAAGACCAAAACCGTCCTGCCATCATTGCCGTTCTTGTAAACACAAGTCCAACTCCTCCAACAACAGCTATAAAAGTTCCCATGACAGCCAATACAATTCCTATTGTCAGCACCACTAACGAGATAATCTTGACAAGCTCTTGATTCTTACTAATCCATCCGCTTATCTTTTCGAGAACCGCCTCACCTCTGCCCATTAGCATATTAATTGTTGGAAGTAGCTGATTTCCTATTTCTTCTTTAACATTTCTGATTCTTTGCTGTAGCCTTATATATCTCTCAGGCTCAGTTTCATTTATTGCATTTGCCATATTTTCAGCTATGGAAGTCCCTTGTGACATTGAGTCATAGAGCATCAATATATTACCTTGGAGGTCTCCAGTTTTATTGTATAGCAAGTCAATCATGGCAACTGCTTCATCAGTTCCAAAGGCCTTTTGAAGCTCCATTTTTTCAGCAGCATCCATTGTGTCTCCAAACTTACCTCGAATCTTCTCCAAGATTTCCGGCATAGATAAAAGCTGATTGTTTACATCTGTAAAACTTAGACCTAATTCTTCTCCTGCTCTTGCAGCCGACCTCAAGAAAGCTCTGTACTTTGTGCCTGATTCACTTCCTGACATAGTTGCTTGCAACATACCAAGGATGGAGAGTTGCTCTTCAAGAGGAACATTTGCACTTGTTGCAGCTCCACCAAGAGTTTGAATTGATTGAGCCATACCCGAACCTGAAGTCTTAAAAGCTCTAATCGAATCCGATATTCCCGCCGAGAACATTTCTGCAAATTCAACGTCAGACAAATCCTTATAAAAACCTTTATAAATTCCATGTGCTGTAGCAAATAACGAGGTCATTTCTCCAATAGATGCCTTTGTCGCTTTAGCTGTCAATCCTGATATTTTCGTATATTCTGCAACTCCCTCATCTGATAAGCTTGCTATTCCTGACTTGATGTCATATGCAGCAGTAATGAAATTGTCTTTTGTAGTCCCTGCCCAAGTATCAGAAAAACTTTTCGCCGAATCTTCAAGGGTTTTAAGGTCTTTCAATCCAAGAGAAGAAAGTTCTCCAAGAGCTCTTCTAGTTTCAAAAGTAGCCTCTACCGGAGCTAGTACCGCATTTGTTATTTGAGCCCCCGTTCCTGCCATTGCAACTCCTATCTTTGTCATATCTCCAAATCCTTGATTAATCTTTTGGATTTTTCCAAGTGAGCTATCAACTGAACTGCTGATTCCTGCCATTGGGCCTGATAAATTGTCAATCATGTTGACAATAACGCTTAATTTAAAAATTGTATCTAAACTCACACTATTTTTTCACCCCCTGTTTTAAAATTCTAATTTGTGGTAAACTAAAAGAAAAAGGAGGTCATTGTCATGGTAGGTATTTTATTTGCTTTTAAAATCATCATCTTTGCCCTTTGTGCCGGAGTTGTAATATCAATCCTTGTCTTTGTCCCTCTAACTCTTTACGTCATCCCTTATTGTCTATGGATAGGGCATCAACAGACAATGGGAAAGCATAAGGACAAGAAGAAAGAAGGAGCTTTTAAAACCGTAAAACACGCAACAATTTTATACAAAAGTTGGATTACAAGAAAAAAACCGACCTTTTAACAAAGAGGCCGGTTTTTTATTCTGAGAATACTTCTGAAATTGCTCTTGCCATTACATTTTTTTCAAGTTGTTGAACGTATCGTGCTTGAGCAAGGGCTCTTGTAAATTCTTCAATATCCATTTCTCCAACAGTTTTCTTTAGAAGTGCTGAAGGTAAATATCTGTATATTTCAAGTGAACCGGCTTCAATGAAATTACTGTTTACCTCCCGGAGTTGCTCTTCTAAAGTAGCTTTAAATTTACGTCTTTAGATAACCCCAACATATGCAACAGTTTTTCTCCTACACTAAGTGCAAGGGCAGGATATTCCTCAAGGTCTGCTTCAAGTTTTTTAGCTTGCTCTTCGATAACATTATCCATCACAAAAGCTTTAAGTGCTTTTGTTGGACTTTGGGATGTACTTTTTACATATCTGTCATAGGATGCTGTCGCTGGCTTTTGGAACAAATACTCAAGCTCAACTGTTGTAGAATCATCTGGCTCAATTGTTACCTTAACACTATACACCTTCTCATATTTACCTTTATAAGTTTCAATATTGTCCTTTCCCTTAGTTGTTCCTAATGTTGTTTTTATTTCTTCCATTTTTCATATCCTCCAATTTGTCAATTATTTTGAGACTAACGGTTGTTAAATAGGTTTTAATCCATCCCTATTAATTCCATTTACTATAATAAAGTCCATATCTACCTTTAAGGATTTATCTCCTTGAGCACCCTTTTGACTTGTCTTTGTAAATGTTATGGTGTTTAATTCATCTGTTTTCGTTTTTTGAGTTTCGTTGGCATAGCTTACAACGATTTTATCTATTACAAGCTTATATAAAGAAACTCCCATTCTCTTACAATATGCAACTAAATCGTCAAAATCATCTTTAAGCAGACTCATTTTTCCCTCTGACTTATAATTTCCTGTACCGTAACCTCTTGGTCTATTACCCTTTCCATATACAGCTTCCTTTTCAAGTTCATCATCATATGAAATCTCTTGAACCTCAAGGTCAAGGCCCGGAAGCTTAACCGATATATCAGCCCAATCATAACTTTTTCCGTTAATTACAGCCATTCTTCTTCCCTCCTTATTGCTGATTTCTAAATGGATTCTCCATTCCAAGGTCAATTTCTATTTCCCTAAAATGACCAATAGGAACAAATCTGATAATGACATTCAATTTTTCATCCGCAAGTATGTCCTGTCCTTCAGGAACAATAATCCTAGCTGAAGAAATTTCTTTGTTTCTTGCCATAGTATCTAATGGAGTCTGAATAAACTTGGCTACTATTTCTAAACTGCCCTGAACATCTGTCATGTCGATACTACTCTGAAGCTCTTTAAGAGCACGCTTTCTCGTCTCTCTCATAATTTTATTTTTAACTCTGACACGTTCAGCATACTTATAATCAGAACCTTCAGGACACATCATCCTTGCATTAGTTACATAAAAACCTTCTATTCCTTCATACTTCCTAAATGTAAGGTAGTTTGTCTCATCAAATACGGCTAGATAATCCTCAATCCCCTTTGGAAGCAGTTCAAGCATTTTATTCTCAGGAATACTGAAGCTTTTTACCTCACCAATTGACTGTTGTACTTTTGATTTTGAGTACAGACCACATACAATACCAGCATTATTTATATCCTTGATAGTACCGTCCATCCTTGTATAAAGAGACCTTGCAGTTACTATTTGAATATCATAGTTTTGAAGACCTTTTCTTTCGTTGACAATATATTGTGCATATTCGTCAAGATTTTCATCTTCTGTAATATTTCTTGCCTCAAGTACAAAAAACAATGGCTTTTTATACAGTTCTGTAAACCTTATTGACTCTGAAGATACTGCTGCCCAAAGAGCCTTTGTTGATTCTCCAACAATGTGAACATACTCATAAGAATAGTTTGAAGTTCTTAACTTATCTATCGCTGTGAGTACATCTTGATTAGTCATTTGTGGGGACTCTGTTTTAATAGTATAGGTATCACCTATTTTAAAAGATTCCTCTTGTTTAATTTCATCTTCAGCGAACTTGAATTTTAATCCAACTGAAGGAATATCTAATTCTCCGTTAATTGCAAGAGTTACTTCTTCAGAGAATGAATATCCTCCATCTACAGAATATCTAAGGACTGCTTGATTGAATCCTCCTGAACCAGTAAACTTTACAATGATTTCATATGCATTATTCGGCTGCCCTTCGACAATACATTTTCCAAGTCCTACCCCAGTCTTTTCGATTTCTCCGACTGTTCCCGGAACTGAAGCCCTAACCGATAAGCAGTAAATCATATTTGAACCATTCTCAACACTATCCATACAAGCATCAGCAAGAGGAGATAATCCAAGCTTTTCTTTGATTTTTTTTGCATCCATATTCCCAGTGATTATGATTGGTACATCTGAGGAAACAGGGGAGACTCCTATTTTAAAATGTATTCCTTCACCTTTGGCAGTATCTACTCCAAGACCACCATCAGTAATTATTGTATTAACGTCTCTTAGCATCTTTTTTCACCTTCTTTCCTCCCATTGGAGACTCTAAAAATTCCTTTAGTGCTCTCTGATACACTTCTTCAGTTACCACTTTCCCTGTTATCCAATTTTCAGCCGCCTTCATTCCTTCAAATATTCTATCCGGTGTATTGTTTTTCTCCTTCAGCTCATCTATCTTGAAAAGCTCAATAGTAGTATTAGTCGTTGCTTTAGTAGCTGACATCATATCCCTCCTTCGCTACTTCAATTTTTTGTTCAAATTCAGGTGTCATATATCCTGTATCTTTATATAAACCACCCTCGAAAGTAATCTTAACTTGAACAGCTATTTTTGCTTTTAGTACACTGTCATTTTCATCAACCCAGTCAGCATCATCAATTTCAATCGCTGTGAAGTTCCCATCAATCATAATCCCTCTGTCCAGCAGGCCAATGAACTTCTCAAAAATGCTTTCGCACTTGATTTCTTCATACTCTCCTATAACCACTACAAAGCTAGTTTTTCGGTCGAAAATTTTAACTCTTTTATGCTTGTCGCCCCCTTGGTCTACATATATAGTTTTTGAGCCGCTTCGAGTAAAACCGTCTCCCTCAAAAAGTACCGCTCCAATATGGCTCTCGTTGGATTGTTCAAGTTTTTTAATACTTGTATAAATCTTTGTTTTTATGCCTGCATCTTTGAGTTTTTGAATTAAGTATTCTTTGCATTGTCCAATCATGTCTATTCCTCCGATATTATATCTTCAAGAGTTCCCTTGATTTCTCTCATGTCCTCTTCAGAAATACCCAAGAAAGGACGGGCAGGGATTTTTATAGTAACTTCTTTTTTATTTTTCCATTCACCATCAACCTTAAATCTTAATCCTTTTGACGTTTTGGCTTTAATTGTACGTTTCTTTTCCCCAAATTGATGAGTTCTTGCATATACTTTATTTGTACCTACTGCAAAACCTGAACTATTAGCAGTGGATTTGATGGAGTTTTTTAAACCTGCTTTATCTGTTAATGTTGTTCCGCCTTCACTAATGGCTCTAATTGATTTTGTCCACGACTTCCCATCAGGGCTCTTTTGTTCCTTGAACCTTTCTCTTGTTGAAGTCCTAAGTGCTTCTGATAACGTAAAGCTTGCCCCTTTAACGTCTATATTTTCCAATTTATTTAGCTTCTTCATAAGTTTTCTTACGTCCCCATCAAGTCTAATGCTATACATAATAATTACATTCCTTTCATACTATCTCTTGAAAATAGCCGACTGCTAGAATTTACAGAGAACCCAGTGTTTGCTCTCTTTATGTTGTCAATTATACCGATATCGACAATGCCTTTTGCCACATTCTCCAAGAATCTAACGGCTGCCTTATATCTGTTGAGGTAGTTCTTTTCTTTTTCTCCTTCATCAATTCCGGCTCTCGAAAAGAGGTTATATACTGCAATATCTTTGCTAAACTTATTTATTACTTTTGGGATAGAGGAGAGAGGCACAGGATACCTTTTCACAAGATATCCATCAATTTCTCCATCTGCATCCCCAATAGCTTCCTCAATAATCGGGATGATTTTAGCTTCTCTAACTGCTTCATCTTCGATATACTCATCACCAATTATCATGTTGAGAGCATCCGATTTTATCATCCCTCTAACTTCTTCAACTGAGCAATAACCCATGTTCTATCATTCCTTTATATTTCTTGACCAGTGCTGCCATAAGCCATCTGCCAAAATCCATATCCACCGTTTGCCCTTGAATGTACACCATATAGATACTGTTTCCTCATGAAAACATTCTCGTCTTTATCATCAATTAAAGTATCAAACTTAGGAGCTTTTCTTTCCTGATAGATAATTGGTTTCAGTGGCTTTGTAGTGCAAAGCAGATACCACGCTGTATCATTTCCAGCAAGCTCAGGAACTACAAGAAGTTCTGCTGTGTCTTTGTAAATATTAGTAGTTCCGTCAATTTGGTCTGCTAATAATATCTTTCTTGCAGTATCCTCAAGAGCAGGAGGGACAACAAGAGTGTCCGGAATAATTCTCAAGCTTTCTCCATTCTCGTCCTTGATTGACATTATGGATTTTCTCGCTTCAGCATAAGACTCGATTGTCAATGCCTTAGTTCCTTTGTTGGAAATAGATTTCTTTCCTATTTTGTGAGTATCTGAGAAGAATGGCTGCCCATCATAGCACTTATTCTCAAACCCATCTAAAAGCAATTTAAAAACAAGCGTATCAGGAAAAGTTGCAGTGCTTTGAGCTATGTCTTGAACAACTGGATTGTAAACTCCAATTTTGTCATCCTCAATATCGTTTCTGTCAACACCAATTGTCAACTCAAAGTCTTTATTCTTAATGGTGTAATCAGAGCCAGTTAAGTTTTGAATCTCTCTGTCTCCAATCCATTCCCTCATTCGAGGAATCTTTCCAAGCCATTTGTAACTTTCTTCTCCGGTTTCAGATGGGACTTTGGTTGCAATCTTGTCCCAGTCAGTTTTTGTCTCGTTAAAGACCTTGTTAAATATAGTCTTAAAACCTGTCGTAATGCCTTGTAATGCTTGCTGATTAACTATCATAGTCTTTTATCCTCCTTTGAATTAAAGTATTTCAACGACTACCTCGCCGTTATCAAGCCTCAATACTTTTCCGGCTATGGATGTGCCCACTGCTAACATGGTTACAGTCTCATCATCCAAAATATAGCAGTCTTTCAATAAATCTGTCGCAGTGATAGGATTAGTCCCATCATTATTGAATTTAAAGACCCCACGCCTAACTCTTACAGATTTAACACCGTTGCCATTACCAACGCCAGTATTGTCAACAAATTCCTCAGCTCTTCCTGCAACCAATAACCCTTCAGCCTTTTTACCCGGTATTGCATAACCTGTTGAGTCAATGACAACCAAAGAGCCTTCATATATCCTTGTATTTGCCTTCATTGGCAATACAAGAGTTTTGCCATCCTGAATCTCAATAGTGTTTCTTCCTGCCGTTAATGTCATGTTATTTCACTTCCTTTCCGTATTTCTCAAGGTCTTCTTTAGAAACACCAAGCATTTTACATACTGACATTGTCGTATCTGAAAGCTTACCGTCATCTTTCTTGATATCATCAAGCTCTATCTCTCCCATAGGAACTGCTTGGGGAGCTTTCTCAACAAACTTCTTAAATCCTTCAGGGTCTTTCAAGGCATATTCTTCAGCCCATTCCTTTTGAGCTGCTGAGATTTTTCCTGCCTTCAGAGCCTTGGTCACAAGTTCCTCCCCATCTTTTTTGTCCAGTCTTTCTTTAAGTCTGTTGAACTCAGTCACTGGAACAAAGTTTGCAGGGTTTTTTAATGCCATGATTGCAGCAGCTACATCTTCGGTTTTTGCATCCTTATTGTCTATCCCAAGAAGTCCGCATATAACTTTATTTGCAACTGTCTCAGTGTTGCCCTCATCTCCTTCAGTTTTGGTTTCTTGTTTCTTGGCTTCATCTTTGAGTTTCTCAACTTCTCCAACAGTTGTTTTAATAGCCTGTATTATTTGCTCCTCAGTTGCATCTTCAGGAAGACCTAGAATAGCAGCTAACTTTTTTAAATCCATATTTTTTCCTCCTTCTTCAAATTCATCAATATTTATTGAGTTTACTATTGCAAACATTCCATCTATTGCCGGTGTATTTGTTAGTGCTGCTGAGTGGAGGACAACTGCTTTTTGGTCACTTTTTCTTACAAGGACAACAGGCGAGAGATATCTATATTCTTTATTCTTTAGATACTCCTGAGCCTTTGGAGTCCACTCAACCTTTGCTGCAATCGCTCCATCTTGAATAAATAATTCTTTTATCCAACCACCGGCAGGAGCTTGAACATCTTCAAGAGTTTGGTGTTCATAGTCAATTACAACATCAATGCCTCTTTTTTTGAAAGTGTTATTGATACTTTCAAAACTCTCTTCGTCAACAATGAAATTCCCTTTTTGAGACTTAACTGTACCAAGAGGTAAAAGCTTAATTATTTCAGGAACTCCTTGGATTTCAGAAGAGCTTATATTTAATACAAATTTTTTTGCCATACATTCACCACTCTTTGCTTATTCTATTTTCATCAATAACGGCGTTAGCACGCGTTATAACGGGGGAATATTTAAACTTTTGTATAAATACCTTGTTCAATGGGAAAACTATTAAATTAAGCTTTTAAATACGTTCTATTTATCTTTTGATGATTCTCTCTTTTCAAATGCTTTTCTTATTGACTCCGGATAGTCTTTTAAGTCAGGTGTAAAGTCTGCCTTTGCAGAATTGTTCGCAAAATTGGGGTCAGGAAGTATCTGCACAAACTTTCCATCTACCTCAACAGCTATTGGAGTACCTGTTTCAATTGTGAGACCTCTTTCTTTGACTTGTCTTTCTGACAGTGTTTTTACTCCGCATCTACAACGATATCCATTTGGCGGATACCAAGTATCCCAAATAGGGTCGTCAGCTCTGTATACTCTGCCATCCATTGCCAAGTGTGACGGTCTTGTATGTTTGTCATTTACTGCATCATATTGCCAATATGGCCTATATTTTAGAACTTCAGGAGAGGTCATTTGTTTATAATGGCCCACTTGATAAGCAGTTTGAATATTAGTCCTAAATATGTTGTCAGCTTGAAAATTAGTGATACCATCATAACCCTTTTTCTCAAGAAACTCATTCATCTTGTCTTTAAAGTCTTTCATGGTTGTTCCTTCTTCAATTGCCTTTAAGAGTTCCTCATAAAACTTATTAAGTACCTGAGTCTTTGAATATCCTGAAACTGTAAAAGCGAGGGATTTATATTCTTCAGCAAGTTTATAAAATTCGCTTGCTTTTATTGGAATCTTTCCTTTGAAATAGTTCACTGCTTCCTCAAATACAATTTCTTCTTTAGTTAAAAGCTCAAATATGTCTTTCATTTTCTTTCATCCTTCCAAGCATATCAGCATAAAACATTGACTTTTGAAGGAGCTCGTCAAGGTCTTCAACGTCCATCTTCTTATATAGGCTCTCAACAACCTTTTCATCCTCGAGTTGTTTTTTTAACTCCTCAAGACTTTCAGTTCTCTCAAACAACTCCATTACTGGCTCAAAAATCTTGACAAAGATACTTGAGCTTTGAGCGGCTGCCATGTCAGCAAGGCTATCGATTTTTATTTGATACTCCTTGCTAATTTTCTGAAGCTCCTTTTCAGTTTGCTCTTTGTTGCTCATGAGCTTCATGCCATCCTTAAAGGGAATAGGTGTTGCTACTGTAGGTGGAGCTGCTACTTCTTCGCCATCTTCAGGTTTTGGTATGCTAAATTTCTTGTATAGGTGAGAAGTTGGTATCTTCAGTCCTATATTACATACAAGTTTTTCGTATATGTCAGCGGTTTCTTTTAAGTCCCCGGCTTCCTCACAATCAAACCTTATATATGGAATTCTCTTGTCTTCTCCAAAATTAAAGAGTACAAGGGGACGAATTAAATCTCTTCTGAGTGTAGCTGCAAGAGCTTTACAATCTGCAATCGTCAGGTCATGTCTTACATCATTGTGAGTTTTTGATTGAGCATAAGAGCCACTTCCTGAATCAGATGTTAAAGTTTGACCAAGCACGGCCTTTGACATCTGTTCATCACAAAAGCGAGCTAAGGATTCATAAACGTTAATTGAAGTTGTCTTTGAGCTCTCTTTGAACTCAATTTCGGTCCCATCCGGTATGATGCCGGCTGCATCTGTCCCTATTTCTACCAAGGCCCTCATGAGAGCTTCTTTGTCTTCTTCGCTTGCTGAAGGATTATATTTTCCAAGCCTTAAAGGCATCCCAAATACTTCACAAAAGCTGACCCAGTCCTTGAGGTCATAATTCTTGAATAAATACATCCAAGCAACTACACGTAGCACTCCTGCTCTTGAAGGATGTCCTGACCTTGCTTTATATCTATGAATGATGAACTTATTTTCAGGAATCTCTACACCAGCAGGTAAGTCCTTAGTGATAACTTTCAAAGAGTCGTTTTCATCCCAAAAGAATTTCTTTTGATGCCTCCATTTAATGTCTTCGATTGTGATTCTGCCTTCGTCATAAGTCCAAAGGATTTCACTCATTGCAATTCCTTTACCTATTGCATCTAGTAAATCCATTAAAATATCTTCAAAGTTTCCAATACTCTCAACCTCTTGCTTTACAAACTCAGCAATCTGCTTGTCAATTTCCTCATCAGAGAACGGGATAACCTCATAATCAAGTCCGGTGACTGCATTTTTTCTCGTCTGAAGTTGAGAAAATAGATGAGGGTCTTTTTCTTCCATTTCCTCAAATAGCTCCATTTGGCTCATAATGTCTCCGGAATCAGCTTCCCTAAATATTTGTGCAAGTCTTATAGGTGTTAGTCCATTGGAGAGATATGTTGAATATTTATCCTGTACCTGAGCAACTGCAATTTCAAATAGTTCAGGCTTTTTATTTGCTACCTTGTTGTTTACTCTATTATTTTTATTTGCCAATAAACTCCCCCCTCTCTAGAAAGCCCCTCTTTTGAATTTCATTGCTCTACTAAGAACTGACTTATAATCAACTTTGGTATTTCCTTTAATTCCAAGTGCAAGCCTTACTGCCATTTCAACACCATCCGGGCCGTCATCATTTTTGCCCATTGGATACTCTTTAAACTGCTGCAATAGGGTCTTATGTTTCTCATTAAATTTTAAATATTTATTTTTGATAAACGGCTGTAAAGACTCAATTCTTACATTCTTGCTTTGTGTACTTTGTATCTCCTCAATAGGGAGATACTCTCCAACCTCAACGCTTTTCTTTACCATGACATCCTTGAAATAGTATTGAAACTGAACCGTCTCAACTCCAAATTTAAAAAATGGTTTTTTCAAGTCACGCTTCATTCTCTTAGACATTTCAATAGCATCATCAATAATTACATCCGGCTTTCTTTTCTCAATGGATGCTTCCACAATGTACATATAGCCAGTTTTCAAACTTTTAGCTAATGCAATAATAGAAGAGGTATCACTTTTTTTGTTTTTCCCTAGAGACGGGTCATTTGAGCCTATAATGATAAACTCAGGGTCAGAGAAGTTGATTGAACTTTCGTCATAAAAATCAAACCATTCCTCATTAAAAGTACATGAATCCGGGTCAATAGGGTCATTTTGAATCTCGCTATTGAAGGAGGCCTCTCCTTCAGATATCTTGATTATCATTAAGTCATAGTAAGATAGTTTTGCCTCCCATAAGACCTCAGTCCCCTCAAGCATTGCTTCTTTATTCACTTCAAAGAACTCAAGTGCATCTTCTTGCCTCAGTTCGTTTTCGAGGTCTGTATATATCGTTTCCCATGCATTCCAAAGCTCATGATTGTCTGAGAAACTGATAACCCCTCTATACTTAACACAATGATATTCAGGATTTTTAAGCACCTTTGAAAGTAAAGAATCATAGTGGAGTATTGTCCCAATGTAGACTATGTCCGTGTATGTGTCCCCGGCTTTTGATACTGCCTTGTAAAACCAGTTTTCAAGCTTTTTCCTTTGCTCCGGTGTATTGACATTCTCATCATTTTCAATATCATCAAGGACTATAAGGTCAGGTCTCCAATTTCTATGTCTTCGTCCACGAATCTTTTTTCCTGAGCCTATGGCTTCAACTTTGATATCTGTTGATGTCAATATGACTCCGGTTTTCCAAACCTTCCCCTTGAGGATTCCAAAATCCTCAATAATATTTCTGTTTTCTTCAAGCTCTGTTTTAATATCTGTCAAGAATCCTTCCGCTTGGTCTGAGCTGTCAGAGAGGATGATTGGATAATGTTTGTATTGGTAGAGTACAGCATGGAGAGTGTCTTTGAAAGTAAAATTTGTTGATTTAGCGTGCCCACGAGGAGCTGCTATACCTCTTCTACAACCTTTATCTCTTGATATCTCTTTGTACTGAGTAATTGGATTCTTACCTTTCATGACTCCTTGAGTCCAAATATCATCCAGTCGCTCATGAAAAGAAGGAGATTCTCGGATGAAGTAATGGGAAAGATAGGCTCTCCCAAAATATTCGAGGTCTATAGCAGCAAGCCTCTTCCTAAGACCTTTTTGTCCCGTCAATTCTACACCGGCTTTGTATTCTTTCAAGAGCTTTTCCCTGACCTCAATATGCTGCTTATTTCTCATTACATAATTTTCAAAGAACTCTTTTTGGCTCTCTGTATTCTCTAATAATTCAACATCTTCTTCCAGTTGCTGAATATAGTCATTTAATTTAATCATCTTGTATCATCTTCTCTTTTGCTCTTTCAAGCACTGATTTTAATTCCTTTGCAAGAGCCGGGTCTGATTTAATCACAGCCATCAGCTCAGTTTCCATTCCCTGAAATGCAAGCTCAACTTTCTTTTTCATGTCATGCTTAACTCTGTCTTTGTAGACTTTTGTTCTGCTTATTGCTGTTATAAGCCTTCCAGCCTTATCAAGAGGCATCTTATCAAATTCCTCTTCAGCAACAGTCAGCTTTTTTACAAGTCCATCCATGAGCATCATGAGTCCTGCATCTGTATAGTCTACATCAGGATTTTTCTTGATGACATTTACAAGGGCTTCTGTCTGTTTCTGTGCCTCTATAAGTCTTTGAGTTGCCCCAGTGGTTCTCATAGCATATCTGCCGACACTACTTTTACTTACTTCATAGCCCTGCTCCTTGACCCAGTCTGCTATCTCCTGATAGGTGTTACTTGTGTCAATTATCATTTCGTCTACACGAGCTCTGATATCTTCCGGAAGAGAGTCAACCTTAGAATTTACTCTCGTTCTCGTTCTTTCCCTTGCCATCAGATATCAACTCCCGGGTCATCAGTCGTTCCTTCGACTAGGTCAACACCATCCTTCGTCAGTTTTATTACCGCATCTTTTCTGTAAGCGTTATAAGCATTTACAGTCTTGTCAGTAAAGCAAATGTACCCAGCCTCTAATAAATAATCTAGGTGTTTTGAAATGTCAGGAGAAACAATCATGCCATCTGCCACAAGTGAGTTAGTAATCTGTCTAAGCAACAAAGAATTTTGGTGTCCCTTAACTAAAGAACGGATGATATAACCTCTTATCGCTTTGTTTTGTTTGATTTCCTGTTCCATGCGTTCGTCCATCATCATTCCCCCTTACTCTTGAACTGTAGTAATTTATCAATTTTGTTGTCTATGTTACCCATCTTTGTATCTACATTATTGAGGGAACGGATGAAATCCTCTCTAAGTACGTAGATAAAAGGCAAATCACTCTTCAGGTCATGAAGTTCATCCTTGATATCTTCGATATCCTTTGAGAGCTTTACCTCAGTTTCTTTAATTTTAAGGTCGTTCTTTTTTATTCCATCTTTGATATCCGCCATTGCACCTTTTATGAAAAAAGCTATTGCTCCAATGGCTAGGGTTGTTATCATCTGCAATATCCAGTTCAGTTCCATCTCCTTACCTCACTATTAACTAAATCGCTGTATCTCAAATACTTGGTCTCTCTCTTTTATAGACACCAGCTTTTCTTCAATGAGGTTTAATATATATGTCTCAATATCACCAAGCATATCTTGTAAAAACTCTTTATATTCTGGCTCAAGAACTCTTAGAATCTCCTCGTATGCTTCCTTAGATAGTTTTTCTAATTCATCTTTTGAGAGTTTACCCTCATTGACTGCTTCCCTAATTGTTCTAGCCGATTGTTGCTCAATCTTGTTTACTGTCAGTTTGGTTACTTCAGCTAATCTATCAAACGCCCTTGAGATTAGCTTTTCTAAATCCTCATTTTCGAGAACTTCGATTTCAACCTTTAGTTTGTCTGATGCTTTCTTGATGTAAGATAATACAAATGCTGCTATTAATGCAATTAACGCAAGTGTTATCCTCATAAGTACCTCAGTTAATACTCCTTGTATTGCTTCCATTTTATCCATTCCTCCTTTTCAAAATAAAAAAATCATAGTATAAGGATTTTCCTTATACTATGATTTTAAGTGTATTTATCAATCTTTTCTCCCAAAACATTTTGGTAAGATATTTATTCAAATATTGAAATTTGCCCATCAAGAGGTTTATATTTTTCCTTTTCTCTTATATCTTTACAAATTTGTAATACTCTGTTTTCTGAAAGATTATACTTTCTTGCAAGCTCTCTTACATTGTACTGATTATATTCAGATTTTATCTTTTCATCTCGTTGAGGTCGTGTTGTGCTTTCTATTTTAGGAAAATATACTCTGCTGCCCCCAAACATCTTAGCAAGCTCAATTACATTTTGTATACCAATTCTATGAACTATATCTGAGTATGGTTCAGGAAGTTCATTTTCTGATATTAGGTTTAAAAGTTCCTCCACTTCCTCACCTCCTATATTACTTTGAGATTAAAATTTTTTCAAGCTTTTTATTTTATCGTCTTTGACAATACTGCAAACATTTCTCCTACGGTCATTGATTTATCCAGCTTATCTTCCCAATAGTCAATTGCTTCTATAACTTTTGAATCTATAAGTTTCTGAAACGCTTCTAATTGCCACTTAGGAATATTTTGTTTCATACCCTCCACTTTTAGCTTATCTGTTTCCCACTTAAATCCTAAAAACTCAATCACACCTTTTGCTATTCCTAAAGCTGCTTTATCAAGGAATATTTCGCTCTTTAACATTGCTTCCTCTTTGGGATTGCATATGAAATTTACTTCGGTAAGAGCTGCCGGCATATTAGTTTCACGAAGAACCGCAAAATTTGCATATTTTACTCCTCTATTTGGAAGTCCTATAGCTTCAACTAAATTACTTTGAATTGCTCTAGCCATTTTTTCGCCCTGTCCTCCTTGAAAGAAAGCAAAAGTTTCAGTCCCCGTTGCTGATTGATTAGTTGCACTATTTATATGGATGCTCAGGAAAAATCTCGCCTTTGCATCATTCGCTATAATTGCCCTTTGTTTTAATTCAACATATCTATCATCAATCCTCGTGTATTCAATATTTACTCCTCTTGATTTTAAGAGATTCCCAGCCTTCAAGGCTAGTTTTAATGTAATTTCCTTTTCCTTGACTCCTGTTGGCCCAATCGCTCCCGGGTCAACTCCACCATGTCCTGCATCAATTATTATATCAATCATTTTGAATCCTCCTTTTTGTTATGAAAATTATCTAATATTTGCCTTACAGACTCAATGAGATGCTCTTTATCCATTTTGGTATATCCTTCAACTTTGTTTTTCTTGCAAGTTTTTCTTAGGTGTGTAATGGGTCAATCTTCAAGTCTTGGCATTTTGATTGTCACTGCTTCACCTTTGATTATGTGAGAGCTTTCCTTAATCATTTCTTTCCCTCCTTCGGCTAATTAAGTTTCTAATGATGTTTTTGAATTTATTTTTATCGACTAAATGCTTCTTTACTGATAGTGGTCTATCTTCTAAATATACGACCTCTTCTACAAGCTCTAGTTCTTTCATACAATAAATACAAATCTTTTTACTACAACTTTCTATATCTTGCCTATGAGGAACATAGTGTCTTACAGCTATTACTATTTCAGTCCATTTTTTATATTCAACTTCTCTTTCGCATAATTCACAATAGTATTTAGTTACTTCCAAACCCTCCCCCTCCCTATAGGTTTAATATTGGAGCAATTGCCTTTTCGTACAGTTCCCCGATTGTATAATCACTTTTACCTTCAGCTTTGTTTTGCTCCTCGAATCTCTTTATTTCTATTGCAAGTTTCATAACCTTCAAAACTCCAATCTGCTCAGGTGTTATTTTAGTTTCAAATTCTCCACTTGGTATCATACAGCCAAGGGCTCTGGGTAGATAGTACAAAGAACCTTCTTTTTCCCATTCTTCACGGACTTCTTGTGCAAATTTTTTTCGATTAAGCTTTGGTTTTATAGGAGGAAGGATTCCTCTTTCTCTCATTTCCTCTCTAAATTCTTTATTGAGCTGCTTTTCCTTATTATTGAGCTTCTTATATTTCTTTTTAGTTGCTATCGGAACCACCTCCTTTCTTGGAGTTCTCTCTTTCAACCATACTCTTGAGCATTTCTATTAAGTTATTGCATTGTTGTTTATTGAGCCATTCTAATCTTTCAGTATTAAACATCTTTTTTACAAATCCGTTTATTCTCGCATTATTGTTGTTCCACCCGAGCTCCCCAGTGAGTTTATAAATCTTTCTTCTTTGGTCTATCGTAAGTTTGTTTCCCCCAGTATCAGTTCTTCCCGTTTTGCTCTTGCCACTTACTGAGTCTTTAATTTCTAAAAGGGTAAAGCATATCTTGCCAATTTCCTTCTGAGTGAGTTTTCTCATGCTGTCTTTGCCTGTTTCCCTGTAGATAATAGAGTATAGGTCTTCATCACTCATGAGGAGCTCCGGCGACTTTGCAATTCCCCAAATAGTCTTTATAGTAAAATCGGGGGTTGCACGCCCCCGGTTGTAATTGTATCCCATGACACCGCCCCCTTATTTAGTGTCCTTGAACTTTTCTCGTGATGTCTCATACCAAAACACGTCCTCTTTCTTGAGCTTAGCTCCAACTTTAATGATTTCATCCTCGCTATATTTTTTGAGAACTTCTTTATTTACCATTTCAACAACATTGATGCAGTCTGCCATTTTACGAATTTTTAAGCTCTTGACAATTGCTGCAACTTTTTCTTTTGCCTTTGGAATAATAACGGATGTACTCATTCTAAATCCTGTACTCCCAAAGTTTAAAACCTTTGTTTTACCGTCAAGTTCATCTTTATGCTCTGTTACAAATTCTTTGATATCCTTGCCAAGCTTCTCAATTCTATCTTGATGCGGTTTTGCTTCAAGACCTGAAGATATCTTAATACCGTTTATTTGTTTGGTCATTTCTGCCTCGATTTCCTCAATCAAAAACTCCTGCTCTGCAATTTCTCTCAGTGCCTTGTCTACTTCATCCCAATTCTTTAATGTTGGTTGATTTTTGATTCTTACTCTTACCACTTACACCATTCCTTTCTTTATTTTAAACCCCATCACTTTACCGTCATTAACAACAAACTCTATGCCATGCCTTTCATTCAGAACTACTGCATCCTTAATCGGCAAGCTTCCCATGTCCGCAAGTGTTGTTTTTCTTATATAGTTTGATTCTACAAAGGAAGTAATTAAATGAATTGCTTCCTGTTTTGTTTCCCCCACTTCGATTCCATTTATTGCTCTTGTTGCAACCATATCCAAGCTCATTATAGCCTCCATATTTTCTCCCTCCATTTGACAATTATTTTGAGATTACAGCATCATCATGTTACTTGCTTGAGCTATTATTTTCAGAGTGACCGTATCTTGACCGCTTTCATTTAAAATCCTAACGATATTGTTTAATGTCCTATCCAATAGCCTGAAGCATCCTGTTTGGTTGTTGCAAGCTCTTGATACCAATTCGCCCATTGCCTCCGGCTCAATCTTGTATCCTGCAAGGTAGTTCTGAACTTCTTGAGTGTTTAATCCTTTTAAGCAAGCGTAAAAGTCAACTCTGTTCGCAAATCGTGTAAGATAGCTTTTAATCTGAGCCTCCAACTTTGGCTCTCCAGCAATAACCATCCCGACATCCGATTGGTCGAATATCCCTCTCAAGATTTCCATTTTCTTTTGAGTGTACTTGCTTATAAGCTTGTCAGCCTCGTCTATAATGAGTAGGTAGCCATGATTTACATTGAAGAACTCTCTAATTCCGTTGACTCTCTTCCAAATCGTTCCGTAAGTCTGAGGTATGCCGAGACTCCTCTCTATAGCCTCAACCAAGTCACGACTTGACATGGTGTCATCACATTCAATGTAGGCCACCCTTGGCAGCTTTGCATAATATTTCAGAGCGTGTGTCTTGCCAAAGCCTGACTTTCCAACTACTATGCCGAGTCCCATGTCCTCCTGACAAGAATTGCAAACACCTATTACATTTGCAGAGTCTCTGCTCTCAAAGAAGGAATTTCTTTTTGTCAATCTGATTGGAGCGTTTCCAATCTCTTCAGTTGTTTCAGTATCTTCAGTATTGTTCCTCAGATACTCTTCCAGCTTAGCCTCAATTTCAGTTGTGTCGCTGTCATATTTCCCTGATAGAAACCTTGAGACTGTTGTTCTTGAATAACTAATTTCATTCGCTAATTCCGCTTTTGTCTTCTTGTTAATTTCCAAATACTCATTTACTCTCTGAACCAATGGTTTTACTTCACTTGTATAGATAGCCGCTACCGCTTCCATATCTTATCCCTCACTTTTCTAATGTTTTTTAACCGAGTAACCTTAATTTTGAAAGTGCATCCTGAGCCTTCTTGTTGAAGAACTCGTTTTCAACTTCCTGTTTCTGTCTGTTTTTCTTATCTTTGAGCTCTGTTCCAAACTGTTTGTCTTGAGGTAGAGCAATGACCTTGTCATTTTTATTGCCTTTGCCTTTAACCATTAAGTCCATTCCTCCCACCACTTCTGAAGGAGCTCCATTATACTGAGCAACCCTTTCCTCAAATGGGGTAGTGAACTCCTCAAGGCGTTCCTTATCTCTTTTAATCTGTCTCTTTTGCATCTTGATATGTTCTTCAAGTGCCTTTTGTTGTACCCTTGGAGCTATCATCAGGAGCTCTTGAGATACAGCCTCACAAATCTTCTTACCTTCCCTTGTGTAGACATACAGCCTTGTTACATCTTCAGGGTCATACTTGATATCAACCTTTTCTCCGATATAGTCGGTCAGTTCATCCGCTCTGTACTCATATCCAAACTTTCTAATTCCTATGTTATAAACATGAACCCTTTCAGCTTTCATCATAAGGATTGAAGCGTATGACTTAGGAGGAGCAGGCTTGTAATATCTTTCATCTGATTTCATGAATACTTCAATCGGAGTAAGATACTTGTCTTTCTGTCTTTTTAGTCCTCCATGTTCTTCCTTATGGTATCTGTCATGCAGCCACTTCGACCATTCGCTATAGAACTCTTCCATTGTCAGCAACTCTCCACGCTTTAACATATTAGGAACATCTTTCTTAATTTTAGCTGCTGTCTTTGAACCTGTCAGAGTTCCTGTATAGGAAAACATCCATTTTGTAAAGTCTGAGCAGACTGTACCAAAGAACCTCTCAATTTGCCCTTTGCTCCAAGGTTGATATGGTAAACTTCTCATGTCATCCTGAATACCAATACTTCTGTAAAACCCTTCAGTTTCGCTATCAAAGCAAAGTTCTTCATCACTTTTTCTCTGACTTCTCTTTCTTCCTGTCATTGTCTCTGCTGTGTAGTCCTTACCGTTGTCTATCAAGAGCCATTGTGGAACTCCTCCCGGTTCTCCATAGAGCATTTTTAATAAAGACTGTTTCAGTATTTGAGAGTTGGCATTTCTACATACAACATCTCCCATAATCGCTCTACTTCGTGTATCTATCCAAGCCACTAATTTTGGTTTTATCGAAGTTATCTTTCCGTTAGGATGCTGATATGCTACCCAACAATCAAAGGTATGTTCATCCCCTTGTACAAGTCCCATGACCGGAAGAGCCTTAGTATCTCTTGAGCCCTTAACCATGACCTTATTTTTGTATTCTCTTGAACCTTTGGCAGCGAGGAAATGAGCATTTTTCAGTCTCTTTTCCTCCATAAGATAGTTGATATATCTTGTAACTGTTTGATACGAAGGGTATTCCCAGCCTCTTTCCTCTGCAACCTCTTCAAGTTTCATGTACAGCATTTCAACCGTTCCTACATTCTCTGCAAAATGTTTGTCAAACCATACATTTTCTATGTAAGCCCTAACCTCAGCCTCCAAAGAAGGGAATGTATGCTTTTCCTTTGGTTTCCTGCAAAGAGAGAGAACCTTGAAAAAATCATAATTACCACAATCCATCTTCTCCAATTTCATAGCCCAAGCTGACGCCTCAAGATAAGCCTGAGAGTATCTGTACAACGTCCTTTGACTGACGCCCAGCTTGTCTGCAAATTCTTCAGCAAAGGCTGTCCTGTCGTCATCATTGTAATTCAGAAACTCCTGCACCTGCTTAGCCAGTTCAACTGCCTTGTAATATTGAGTTGAAAACTTTTCAATGTACCAATTCAGGTCTATATCTATATACCAAGGGATTTCGCTTTCTGTTCTTTCTTCAATCACAACATCCCTCCCGTCTACATTCTTCTTTTCCTTATATCCTCGTCTTGCTTTTTTCGAGAGAGAGGAGAGCGACACCAAAACCCTGTCTTTTCCTCCGTCTCTTGCTTCTGTTTTAGTTTGATAGTTTTCAGGATTTCTCTTAATCCGTTGAACTAAAGTGTTATACTTAACTCCATCAAGTTCCGCAGCCTCTTCGAGTGTGATAAAAATTTCAGCCAAATTCATTTCCCCCTTTACAAAGTGACATTCGTTCTGTTAATATGGAGGGGATGAAATATTCATCAACGGCTTTTGAAAAGAGTGTCTTCGCTTGCCAGCAGGCACTCTTTTTCTTTCGTCCATTTACCACTCCAAGCCCTCCGATTACTCATTGTTTGCCACCTTTATTTTTTCGATTAGCTGCTCAACCTTGCTGATTTCGTCATTGATATAAACATCCATATTGCTAAGCGTTTCAATATTTGCCTGTTTCATGCTCAGATAGTCAAAACAATCCTCAATTTCCTTTTCAACTTCCTCCTGAATTTGAGTCAGTTTATATTCGAGCTTACTCTTCTTTCTTTCAAGAATGATTACCTTTGAACTATTACTTAGACTTTTTTCATTGATATTCATTCCAGTTTTTAAGTCTTGGAGCTCCTTCAGGAACACATCACTTCTTTTCAATATAATTCCTCCTTTATGCTATTTTTTTTAATTCCTCCAAGTCCAAGCCGAGAACCCTTGCAATGCTGTCTATATACTTTCCTCCTGACCTCTCTCCGTATATAATTAAATTGAGGTACTTGTTGCTTGTCCCGACTTCTTCAGCCAGTTCCACCTGAGTCATGCCTATTTCAACTAATGTCTTTTTTACCAACACTCCAAATTGTGTTAATTTCCTTTTGCCTTGCATCAAGCATCCTCCTTCCGTTTTTATTCCGTCTGTTCAGCAATTAGTTCTTCAAGGAGTTTTATTTCTTCGTTTGCCTCATTCCATTCCTTTTCATAGCCTTCTTTTGGCTTACTCATTAGATAGTTAGCTGAGTAACAGAATAGATTATGACACGCTATATCCTTGTATTTTTCCAATATCTCAACTCTTGTCATCCTAAGCCTCCTTTTTTAATGTTCTTGTCTTGCCGGATACCTTGTGTACTATTTCAAGGCTATCCTTGCAATCTCTTATCACGAGCCAGTTATCAGGATTTAACCTAAAAGAATCTATACTGATTTTTTGAGCTCTGGTCGGTCTTTTTCCTCGTTTCAAGTTTTCACCTCCCATTATATTTTTTGTGCCAGTAGACATGAGCACATCTTAATTAAGAATTTTTGTAGTAAGTTATTAGAAAAACTTACCTGAAGAGTCTAAATACCTATCGCTTTTAGTGCTGCTTTATGATATTATTTTGATGTATTTATCTATCTACTTAAGATTGTATACCACAAATGAGAACTTGTCAACATTAAAATTCTCGTTTGTGGTATTTATTCAAGAAGTATTTCATCTATTTTAAAATGTAAGGGGGGCTTTGTACCATGATTGAGAACTTCACAGATATAGGAGTAAGAATCTCCGAGCAGATGAGCAAGTTAGATTTAAAACAAGTAGACATCTGTAAGATTACTGGAATTTCAAAGAATGCAATGAGTAACTATGTGAACGGAAACAGAGTACCTGATACAATGGCTATCTATAAATTGTCCAAGGTATTAAAGGTTTCCATTGAATGGCTTTTAACAGGAGAGGAAACAGCTTTACATGAGGAGAATCTCTTAGATACAGAACAAATTCGCATGACAGATGATGAAAGAGACATGATTGCAAAATTCCGAATTTTAGAATACGAAGACCAACAGGACACGCTAGATATAATAGACATGAAGTATAATCGACATATTAAAAAAGAAATGTCATTGACCTTGGACGATGGAGAAATAGCAAGAAAAGCAGACACAAATGAAACTGCTTAATTTTTATACCTGTTTGATAGATTTATATATCATTATTACATAAAATCTTGTCACTTTGGTCGATGTGTAAATTTTGATAGTGGAAATGCTCGAAAGTTTAGAGTTTGAGCCAATGTGACATCATTTTTTTAAATATATCGTTTTGTCACTTTGGTTTTTGATAAAAATTGCTTTGGTAAAATATAATTCGCACGCTATCTGCACGCTTGTATAAGTTGTTCAATTTGCTCTAACGCTTGCAAATAGCCATTTTTTTGATGTTTTGCCATTTATTTTAATTGCTATAAACAGTTTGTAACGCTACCGTTAGCACGTTGAAACTCTTTTCATTTTTATATTTTATTGGTATAATAAATAAAGAGCAGATATAAAAGCACTTTATCCCTTACGCTACAAGGCTTCCAGTGCTTATCTGCTCTTTTTATTTCAATTATCCACATCAATGTTTTTAAAATATATCTTCTCAATATACTTGTCAACAGTTTTTCTCTTAATCCCATCTTATCCCCAGTAATACCAAGATTTCCCACTATATCCCGCATATTCTTTTTATATCTAATGTTTTGTCACTTATCTTGTTAATCAACATTAATGTTTAAATTTTTCATCTTATTCTCCTAAGTCTATATATTATTTGATTGTTAATGTATTGATTCATTTTCTATAATCTCATATTATACTATGTATTCTACATATCAAGTGAAATTCCTTCTTAAAAAGCAAAATATTATCATCTCAACCATCACAAAAATAAATAGAGAGGATAGTTTAACTATCCTCCTTATTTTATATAGTCCATTCACCATGAGCTATAGCTATTAGATACATCTTTCCATTTTCCTCTTCAAATACTAATTTTAAACTTCTCCAATCAATGCCAGCATATTGGGGATCGAATCCTTTAAAATAGAATTCTACAAAATGACTATTGGGATAAACATCTTTTATATTATCCACAGTATTACCCTCTCCTATGGATATATCATTTCCTATGATTTGAGGATTTGCAAAGTCTTTATCATAAACAAATCTTTTATAATAATCATTAAAATTCAATTTAATGGGTTCCCCTGACCCATCATAATGTCCCCATAAATATGCCTTATTATCTTCTTTAAGATTTTTTACTTCTTCCACTGTAAACACTTGACTTGATTCAGTATCTATGTGACCATAGGGACTAAATCTGAGCCCTTTTGTAGGATGAACATAGGATGATAACCTATCCATATCCTTGTTTTTAATAGAATCCATCACATCTACTACTATTGATAGCAGATTATTATTGGACATAGGTTGATTTACATTGTTCAGTTGAGATTCAAGTTCATTAATTTTATCTTCTAGCTCAGATATTTTTGTATCTTTTTCCTGTATCTTTTCTTCTAAATCTACATTTACTGAATTTTTTGGAGTACATCCAATTAAAACAATTGTAATCGCTAATATTATTAACAATATCCTATTCTTCATATCATTTCAACCTTTCATCATTTATATAACAATAGTATACGATTAATTAATATTTATATCCTCAGTCCTCATCATGGATTGAGTCTCTTGCTATATCAGAGGATCATTTATCCCTTATCAATCTACTATTATCTTATTTCTTCCTGTATTTTTAGCTTCATATAATCTCCTATCTGCTTCATAAATCATATTTTGCAATGATATGGTTTCTTTCCCAATTTCAGAAGCATCGACAATTCCACAGCTAAATGTAATCTCTACTTTTTTATCCTCATAATTAAAAAGAGATTCCTTTATTCTTTCTGAAACTCTTTTAATTACCTTTACTGAAGATGATTTGCCTATTCCCTGTAATATTAGGATAAATTCCTCTCCTCCATAACGTGCTAATACATCATAGGTTCTAATACTTGAAGCAAGTATTTCTGCAAATTCTTTTAACACAAAGTCTCCTGCTTGATGACCATAAGTATCATTTATGTTTTTAAAAAAATCTATATCAACTAATGCTAAAGAAAAATTTTCCTCCTTTTTCTTAAATAGTTCTATACTTTGACCTAATCTTTCAAATGCATATCCTCTATTATATATGTTAGTTAATGAATCTCTTATTGATGTTTGTTTTAACTTTTCCTCCAAATATTTTCTTCTAGAAACATCTTGTTTTACTCCTAAAAAATTAACTATTTTCCCATTACTGTCAGTTATAGGTGTGATTCTAGCCTCTTCATAATAGATTGTGCCATCTTTTTTCTTATTAATCAGATCTCCCTTCCAATCTTTTCCTTTAGTTATGGTATTCCACATATCTTCAAATACATTGCTATGGGTTAGTCCACTTTTGAGAATTCTTGGGTTTTTTCCAATTACTTCTTTTAACGAATATCCTGATATCTGTTCAAAAGCCGGATTACAGTATTGAATATTTCCATCTATATCTGTCATTATAATAGTTACAGCCGCTTGTTCAATCGCTGCAATTAGCTTTAATTTTTCCTCATCTTTTAAAAAATCAATATTACTATTTTGCCCCATAATATCTCTCCTAAATAAGTAATGCTCTCATTTACTTCCAATATACCCCATTCTATGAACTTACAACAATATATTTGTCGTTTAACTTAAAATCTATAAGTAAAATAAGGTAGATACTTACTGCTATCCACCCTAATTTATATCCCCTATAAATTTTATCTAATACATACTTTAACCTAGCTTGCTAGCATCTGGTGCAAAATAGAATACTGTTTGATGACTCTAAATAATTCGTCATCTAAATGATGATGTATAATAAAAGAATACCAACAGCATAAGGTTTTCGTTTCTCCTTTATACTCAAAAACTGAAGGATTCATACCGTCTCTGCTGTTGCACCACCCACACCCCGTGCATAAGCGGGTACGATTATTAAAATCTTCTTGAAGAAAGTCTGGCTGATTATAAATATGAGGAATTAGTCTATTTATACTTGCTAATTTAAGACTAAATCCAAATGTTTCCTTTGCTCTTGGATCAAAGCTTATAACAAGTAGGGGAGTAGATTTAGATTTTCTGCTGCCTTGATAGCTAATATTGGGATATTTGCAGATAGCCTTATAACCCTGGTTTATTAAATAGTTATGAAGTAATATTATTTTATCATATTGAATCGTTGCAATTTTTTTCAAAATTGTAGGAGCATCAATCTCATAATTAGGATTAATTGCCTTAAAATTGCACTGATAAAAATAAATGAACCCCATCTCATCCTTATGTTGCTGACATCCAACTGCTAGCTGCTTTAGCGCTGGCATCATTTTAGGATATCTAGTATTTGTAATAATTATATTTTCTTCTTCATCTATTACATGAAGTTCAACGCATTGCATACTTTTAATAAACTGTTTTTTGACTTTAGATTTTTTAACAATATTATTATATTGTTCTTTACTTAGAAGTAAATTCTGTTGATTAATTACACCAACTTGTCCTATTGCATATAAAAACTCTAACCCATTTTTAATTTCTGTTTTTGGCTTATACCAAGCTTTAGTAACTTCTGGTCTTGATTCCTTAGGCTCAAAATCTTCATAAGCCATATCCTCTGTCGTAGGTAAATAGAAATTCTCTGGATGGTAAAATAATTCATCATATAAATCCCCAAAAAATTTATGTAAATCTTTATATGAGCTTTCTACATGTTCTTGGATGCCATAATCAAGTCCTTCTGATACCATAGATGTATAATCCGAAAAAGCCATGCAATACTCATATGCTGCCCTCTGAGAAATATTTTGAAAGTAACCTCCATTATAACTAATTGTCATTTTATAAAACACCTCTATTTCTCAAAATAGTATATTATAAGTTTGGTGCATAAAAACTTCTTTATTTTGAACCTAATATATTTTAATGTCCGTCTTATGTTCTTTCTCCCAGCAACTACTTTGATATCAATCCTTTATCATATGCATCCTCAATCATATTCTCTACAAAACTCCATAGTTCATCTGAAGATTTTTTCACTGGTGCTATTCTCTTGTAAATGTCTTCTTTAGCCACATTAAACTTTTTCCAAGTTCCACCATTATTATAATAGTTACTTAGCATTGGCTGAAGCCTATCCATAGATGCTGCAAACAATGCTTCTGATGTTTTTCCATCCTCAAATTCATCCCATAGGACTCTCAATTCTCTGCCTTTATCTTCTTCTAGCATTCCAAATATCTTTTCAGCAGCTAGATTTTCTCTTTCTTTTTTATCTTCATTTCCTACTTTATCATAGCAAAATGTATCTCCAGCGAATATTTCTACTAAATCATGAGTTAATAACATTTTTATTACCTTGCATATGTCAATCTTCTCGTTAGAATATTCTCCTAAAATCATTGCCATAACAGATATATGCCAAGAATGCTGAGCATCATCCTCCCTTCTATCTTCATTAATTAAACTTGTTTGCCTTAAAATGGATTTCATCTTATCTAGTTCTACTATAAATTCTATGTCCTTTAATAATCTTTCTTTTATCATGTTCTCATCTCCTATTATCTGTTTTTTTCTTTGTTTTCATAATTGAACTAATAATTACAGCTGCTAAAGGTCCTAATATAATCCCTATTGGTCCCAATATAATAGAGCCTAATATAGTTGCAATAAATGTATAAAGGGGTCTAACTCCAATTTCTTTACCTACAATTTTGGGTTCTATAAATTGTCTCAAGATAACCAAAATAACATAAAGAGTTGCTAAATCTGCCCCCATATCTTTATTGCCTATAATAAAATTGATTACAACCCAAGGTATCATAACAATACCTGCTCCAAGAACAGGAATAATATCTAATATTGCAATTCCTGCCGATATTAGAATAGGATGTTTGGCATCTATAATAGTTAGTCCTATCCCTAGTATTATAAAGGTTATAATCATTAGAGTAACTTGAGCTTTCATATACCCCTTAATACCTTTTCCAGTATCATTCATTATTTGTTTCAAAAAATCTTTTTTATTATCCATTGGCTACTCCCCTTAAACATTTACATTAATAATTCTATTATTTGAAATTATATCATAGCTATACTTCTTGTAAATAAAAAAGCCCTAAAATATTTAACATTTTAGAGCAATTTATAATTATACTGATTCTAATAATTCTCTTACATAGGTCGGTAACATAAATGCTCCTTGATGAATTTGAGAATTATAGTATTTAGTCTTTAAACCTAGGTTCTCCCATTCCTCTGGTTTGTGATCTTTAGTTGGATTGAGTCCCTTAGATGCAAATCCAAATAGCCAATGTCCAGATGAATAGGTCGGCATATGAAATTGATACACTTCGCATACATCAAATATCTTTTTTAACTTTCCATGTGCTTTCAACATTTCTTCCTTATATTGATCGAAGTAAGGGCTTTCGTGTTGATTAATAAGAATCCCATTTTCATTCAATGCTTTATAGCAATCCCTATAAAAGCTAGTAGTAAATAACCCTTCTCCTGGACCAATTGGGTCTGTAGAATCAACTAATATTAAATCATAAAAACTTTCTTTATCTTTTACAAATTTTATACCATCTTCAAAAAATAATGTAACTCTTTCATCTTCCAGCTTTGAGGAGGTTACAGGTAAATATTTTTGACATAATCTTACTACTCTTTCATCTATTTCTACCATATGAATTAATTCAATACTATTATATCTAGTAAGCTCTCTTACCGTACCTCCATCTCCTCCGCCTATGACTAATACCCTCTTAATATTAGGATTTACTGACATGGGTATATGAGTTATCATATCATGGTATATGAATTCGTCTTTCTCATTTACCATCATCATACCATCTAATGTAAAAAATATTCCAAAATCATAGGATTCAAAAAAATCAATTTTTTGAAAAGGTGTTTTCTCTGAATATATAGGGTCCTTAATCTTTATTGAAAATTTACAAGTATCCGTATTCCATTCATTAAACCATAAATCCATTTGTTGACCTCCTTAAAATCACTCTAGAAATTACGTCCATAATAGATTTCATACATTTCCTGATTTAATTTCTTTAATATCCTATTTTTCTCTTCATCACTCAAATCTTCCACCTGCATCTCAAATAGATAATTATCTAATTCTAGTTCCTTTAATATCATCTTTGTATGAAATACATTTTCTTGATATACATTAACGTCAATACTGTTATATAAACTTAGGTTTTTTGGAGATATAAAATCTTGTATTGAGTTAATTTGATGATCTTTAAAATGCTTATTTCCATTTATATCTCTTGTAAATCCCCTAATTCGATAATCGCAAATTATAATATCGGAGTCAAAATTCTCAATTAGGTAATTTAGTGCATTAAGTGGTGATATTTCTCCACAAGTTGATACATCTACATCCACTCTAAATGTCATTATTCCCTTATCAGGATGACTTTCAGGATAAGTGTGAACTGTAATATGACTTTTATCCAAGTGACCTAATACATGTCTTGGTGTAGGTATTAAAGTACCAGCATTACAAGATGGATCGATTGAAACAATTGGTATAGCTTCTTCTGTAATTAGTAAATTCACACTAGCACCCTGAGGCTCATAGTCTTGCTTAGCAATGTTTAAAACATTAGCACCTATCATTTTAGTAATTTCTACGAGTATTTCTGTTAATCTGGTTGAATTATATTGTTCATCAATATATTCAATATACTTTTGTTTATCCTCTGGTGTCACAGCATAACAAACATCATAGATATTAAAACTAAGTGTCTTTGTTAGGTTATTAAAACCATATAGCATAAGCTTTTCCATTTCTTACCCCATTTCTAAATATTATATAAGGCTTTTGTCTTCATATAATTTTACTTTATTTGTCCCATTATGTCTATAGTTAATCCTTTCTATCACTACATAGCCTACTCACATTATTTCTCAAACTGAATAAAATATTATGAAAAGAAATTAAGGAGGGATAAAATGTTACCATTGCTGGGATGCCATAAAATACCACAAATAGTTGAATTTGTATATGACTCAATCGTAGATGAAGCCACAGCTGCTGAATTTTATGGAAGATTGTTAAGAGAAGCCCCAAATGATTTGCATAGAGAGTTTATTCGACATGCTATGGAAGATGAATTGGATCATTTGGAGAAATTTTCCAGACTTTATTGTTATCTTACAGGTTATATGCCACAATATGTCATTACCCCCACAATTTATCCAAATTACAAGGAAGGAATATTAATAGCATTAAAGGATGAACTGGAAGCAGGCGAATTTTATAGGGATGTACAGCTTTCCACCTCCGATCAATTTGTCAGAGATACATTTTATTATGCTATGGTAGATGAACTAGAACATGCTACTCAATTTAGTACTCTTTACAATTCTCTTTAAATTTAGGAGCGTCTAGCCTATTTTAGATGCTTTTAAAAATTTAAAATCATATTTTCATAACAGATAATGGCAATGAACATTAGAATATTTTATCCATAAAATCAAGAAACTATATTACTAGGATATAAATCTTATTTTATATATGGAGGTTCTTATGGATAAATTTAAATTAACTATTCTACCAATTAGTTTAGCTATATTATTATCAACAAAATCTTATGCTATTAGTAATCCAATTTTAGATAATAAATTTACAATTGTTAATTCTGAGCCTGAATTTATGATTAATAAAAGGAATGAACGCTATGATATTCCTGAAGTATCTGGAGAAGTAAGTAATATGCCTTGGAGAAATGATAAAGAATTTTTAAAGGCTAAGGATAAATATGATACTCATACCCTTATAGCTGGTTTTTGTGCCGTTCTTAAAAATCCATTACCTGGAGAGGAATATAATGTTAGTTTAGCTAGTCAAAAAGTTAAAGGTCAAGTAATTAAATCTTCTAAAATATTTTCTCAAAATTCCGCTATAGGTCCTTATACTAAACTTAGAGGATTTAGAGAGGGAGCCTCCTATATTGGAGGTAATATAATAATGACTGAAGGTGGAGGAGTATGTAAAATTGCCACAACTCTTTATAATCTAGCCGTATTATCTAACCTTGAAGTAATAGAAAGACATAATCACTCTATGCCAGTTAATTATGTACCTTATGGGCAGGATGCAACTGTAGCCTACGGTGTAAAAGACCTTAGATTTAAAAATACTACAGAAAATTCAATATTGATTTGGGCAGAAATGATTGGTAACAGATTGTATATGGGATTCTATGGCAGTGAAAAGCCTCCTAAAGTAATATGGAATCATGAAGTTAGTAATGTTACCACTCCCCCTGTTAAATACATTAAAAACGAAAACTTAAAACAAGGTGAGATGAAAACTGTCCTAGGAGGAATGGATGGGGCAACGGTCAAATCAACTATTACTATATTCTATAATGATGAACATTACATCATAAAAAATATGGGAATTAGCCATTATGAGCCATTACCTAAAGTGATAGAGACTAATTAATTGGGATTTTTTCAAGTCATTGGGTATAAGTATTATAATCCATGAAATGTTTTTAGGGAGGGATTAAAATGAAGGAAGACAAAAGAAGTTTGAATACTGATACAGAATATAAATCAGCAACTGGTTCATATAAAAATCATAAAGATCCTAATTTTGGATATTCTCCAACGGATGTATACTACAATACTGAAAAGAAAATACCAGATTCTGGGGTTGCAATACCGACATATGATGCAGTAGTAGAGGCAAAAGAATGGGTAGATGATATAAATAAAAAGTAGCCTAAGGGCTATTTTTTATGATAATTTTTATATATTATGCCATACTAATCCTATAGATATATGAAAGGATGATGTCATGAAAAATCCAAAAGCTTCGGATCAAGCTCAAAACAGAGATTTAAGCAATGCATCTAATATGGATAGTAGTATGGAAAACCCAAAGGCTATTGCCGAGATACTTAATCAGGCTAAAAAAATAGAAGAAAATAACTTTTCTAATATGGAACATTTTACAAGCATAAGTATGCTGCTTAACGCTAATGATTTGGGAAGAACAAAGGATAGAGAATTATCTAAAAAATTTGATAAACTAAATAAACAAATGGAAGATATAAATAAATTAACCTCAGATTTATTAAATGATTTATCAAGTAGACACAACTAAAATAAGACAAAGTTAACTTTGTCTTATTTTAATTAATTTCCTCAATTATTTCTTTTATTTCTAAAATATCATGGATTAAAAAATTTGAATCCTTAAGTTCACCTTCTTTTCCAAATCCATATTTACAACCAATGAAAACTAAGTTATAGACCTTAGCAATTTCCATATCCTGATACCTATCTCCAACTACTAAAAAGTTTCCATTATATTTTGCCTTTATTGCATAAAAAATATCATATTTAGGTATAAATCCAAATTCTTCTGTACAATAGAAATCTTTAAAGTAATTATCCAAATTAAAACTTCTCCTCTGAGCCTCCATATATTCTATTTTACAATTGCTGAGAAATATTAAATTAAATCCCTTCTCTTTTAAATATTCAAGAATATCTATTGCCCCTTCATAAAGTTCGGCTTTATTTTCATTTATGCGTTGAATCATATATGAGCCTATTATATTGCTACATTTCTTCTTCTCATCTTCTGGCAATTCTGGCATAAATTCATTCCACATTTCCTTGCTGCTAAATCCAATCCATTTACTTATCTTATTATCATCCCATAATCTTTCTTGTGCATAACCTAACTCTACTAGATATTTATAGGCTTGTCTAAATCCTTGACCATATATTATTATGCTATTATGCAATGTACCATCATAATCAAATATAATATTTTTTATCTTATCCATAGTTTTAGAAGCTTTTTAACAGATTTGCCATTTCTATAGCTGATACTGCTGCATCATATCCCTTATTACCTGCTTTAGTTCCAGCTCTTTCTATAGCTTGTTCAATACTATCTGTTGTTAATACTCCAAAGATAACTGGAATTTCTGAGCTTAATGTTACGCTGGCAATACCTTTTGATACTTCAGCACAAACATAATCAAAATGCGGTGTTGATCCACGAATTACAGCACCTAAACATATTACTGCATCATATTTATTGCTGTTTGCCATTTTTTTAGCTACTAATGGAATTTCAAATGCACCTGGCACCCAAGCTACCTCAATATACTCATCCTCTACACCATGTCTCTTTAAACCATCAAGAGCACCGCCTAATAATTTTGAAACTATAAATTCATTAAATCTACCTACTACTATTCCAACTTTAATACCTTGTGCGACTAAATTTCCCTCAATTATTCTCATTCTAATTACCTCCACCTTAATATTTTAATATATGATTCATTTTCTTCTGTTTTGTTTTTAAATAAAATTCATTTACCTCGTTATGATTCATTTGAATTGGTACTCTTTCAACTATTTCAATATCATAGCCTGATAAACCATTTATTTTCCTTGGATTATTAGTCATTAACTTAAGTTTTTTAATTCCTAAGTCATTTAGTATTTGAGCTCCTATGCCATATTCACGCATATCAGGAGGAAATCCAAGTTTAATATTGGCTTCAACTGTATCAAATCCTTGATCCTGTAGAGCATAAGCCTTTAGTTTATTAATAAGTCCTATACCTCTACCCTCTTGTCTCATATATAGTAGTACTCCTCTCCCTTCTTCTGCAATTTTTTCCATTGCCGCAGCATATTGTTCCCCGCAATCACATCTTTTTGATCCTAAGGCGTCTCCAGTAAGGCACTCTGAGTGAATTCTTGCTAGAACTGGTTCACCAGTTGTTATATCACCCTTTACTAGGGCTACGTGGTGTTCACCATTTATCTTATTTATGAATCCATATATTTTAAAATCTCCATATTTTGTTGGCATTTTTGTTTCAACAACTCTTTCAATTAATTTCTCCTTATGTCTTCTATAAGAAATTAAATCAGCGATTGTTATAATTTTTAGTCTATGCTCCTGCGCAAATGCCATGAGTTCTGGAGTCCTTGACATAGTGCCATTATCATTCATTATTTCACAAATTACTCCAGCTGGCTTTAATCCCGCTAGCTTCGCTAAATCTACTGCTGCTTCTGTATGACCTGTTCGTCTTAGGACCCCACCTTCTCTTGCCTTTAGGGGAAAAATATGTCCTGGCCTTCTAAAATCATCTTTCTTTAAACTTTCATCTAATACCTTTTGTATCGTTAGAGCCCTTTCATGAGCTGAAATTCCTGTAGTAGTATCTACATGGTCTATAGATACTGTAAAGGCGGTTTCATGATTGTCAGTATTATTCTCAACCATAGGTTGAATTTCAAGTTCTTTTATTCTTTGTTCATCTAAAGGCATACATATAAGCCCACGCCCATACTTAGCCATAAAATTTATATCCTCTGGTGTAGTTTTTTCAGCTGCCATTAATAAATCCCCTTCATTTTCCCTATCAGGATCATCAACTACTATTATCATTTTTCCTGCTTTAATATCTTCAATAGCTTCATCAATGCTATTAAATTCAAACATCTTAATCCCTCCTTAAATGAATCCATTACTCTCTAGGAAATCCTCATTTACTCTGCTATTAACTACCTTATCTTGTTTCTGTAGACCCAATAATTTTTCAACATACTTACCTATAAGGTCACATTCTAGATTTACTTTGTCACCTCGTATTTTATCTAGGAGTGTTGTATTTATACTAGTATGTGGGATTATAGAAACCTTAAATACATATTCATCTACATATGCTACAGTTAAGCTAATTCCATCAATTGCAATAGAACCTTTTTCAATTATATATCTAAGTATGTCTGGTGAAGCCTTTATAGTAATCCAAGTAGCATTATCTTCTTTTTCTCTTGAGATTATTTCTCCTACTCCATCTATATGACCACTTACTAAATGTCCTCCTAGCCTTTTATCTAGGGCTAATGCTCTTTCCAAATTTACATAACTCCCTATTTTGAGAACCCCTAGATTACTTCTTCTTAGGGTCTCAACCATAACATCAGCCTCAAAGCTATTGTTGTTTATCTTTGTAACTGTTAAGCATACTCCATTGGTGCAAATACTATCTCCTATGAAAGTTTTGTCTAAAACCAAAGATCCGGAGATTGTAAGTGTGAATGATTTCTCTCCTCTTCTTATCCCTTGAACTTTACCTATTTCTTCTACTATTCCTGTAAACATTTTAAATCACCGCCTTATATAACCTTCTATCAATATATCTTCACCTATAGTTCTATAACTTACCCTATGAAGTTGAAATGCATTTATTAAGCACTCAACTCCACTACCGCCCACTGGTGTTTTTGATTTGTCTCCTCCGATTATCTTTGGAGCAATATAGACTTGGACCTTATCAACTATAGATTGTTCAAGAGCAGAAAAGTTAAGAGTAGAACCTCCCTCAAGAAATACACTATCAATATTTTCCATAGCTAGCTTTGACATAAGGTCTTGTAAATCCACCTTTCCTTCTAGACTTTCAGTAATTAATACCTTAACCCCTTTGTCTTCAATTTCAATTTTCTTTCTTATATCTGCCTGAGGCGTCGTAGCTATTATGGTTTCTGCTATATGCTGCTTACCTAAAACCTTAGAATCTATAGGTATCCTAAGACTACTGTCTACTATTATTCTTACAGGGTTATTACCATTTTCAATCCTACAAGTTAATTCTGGATTATCCATTATTACAGTATTCACGCCTACCATAATTCCTGCCACTTGATCCCTAAGGCGATGTACATTATTTCTCGACTCAGAACAGGTGATCCACTTTGACTCACCTATCTTAGTTGCAATCTTCCCATCTAAGGACATGGCTGTTTTCATTATGACAAAGGGCTTTCTTTCTACTATATATTTCATAAATATTTCGTTTAACTCTCTACATTCCTTTTCTAAGATTCCTGTTTTGACCTCTATACCTGCATCTATGAGTTTTTCAACTCCCCTACCTGAAACTAAAGGATTAGGATCAAGTGAACCAATAAAAACCCTATTGATTTTTTTATCAATTATTTTATCTACACATGGTGGGGTTTTTCCGTAATGAGAGCATGGTTCTAGTGTTACATAAAGAGTAGCTCCCTCTACATCTTCAGTTGCATTTTGGAAAGCCTTTACTTCTGCATGTGCTTCGCCATAGCACTCATGATATCCTTTACCTATTACTTTATTTTTTTTTACTATAATTGCACCTACCATAGGATTGGGATTGACCTTTCCTCTACCCTTTTCAGCTAATTCTAGTGCTAACTTCATGTATTTCTCGTGCATAAAACACCTCCTATTCATACTAACTGAAACAAATTTCTAATATAAAAGCCCTGATTACAAAAATCAGGGCTTTTATATTAGGAATAACTAATATTCTTAATATAATCTTAATAAAAATGGCTCTGAAATATATAATATTTCAGAGCCTAGTACACTAAAAATTGATAGTATTGATTTACTAAGATTCATATTGTTCTTCTTTCATCCAGACTTTACTGTCGGCTTCGGAGTTTCACCGAATCATGCCTATCTAAGGCTCGCGGGCTATACCGCCGGTAGGGAATTGCACCCTGCCCTGAAGAATTATTTAGTTTTCAAGGCCATTATATAAGATTTATTTTATTATGTCAACAAATAATTAAAGTGATGGTCCCCATCACTTTAATCTATTATGCAACTCTATTATTTTATTAGAATCTTTGTAATTTATTATGAAATACGCTTTTTTCGTCTTAATGATTATATATGGTGATTTGTTTTCATGAATTCTTGGTATAAGGAAATACTACTTAAAATATCTAATACCAATTCCTGCAAAACCAAACAATACAACTAATAGATGCAATATATACATATTACTCTCTCTATTCAACTAATAATAATATCACTATAATCATTACAAAAGGTAGAATCATAAAAAACATTCCAAAAGGTCTTCCTGCATTTACAGTCCATCCTATTCCTATTCTCTTTTCTACAAATATAGAGGAATCATCTGGATTATAATAAATTGTATTTCCCAATTTCCATAGCCTATCATCATCGATATCATATCCTTTGGAAGTGTTTTCCTCTTCTTTTAATTTTATCCTATCTCCACCTTGCCCCAATACTATGCTCAATGCTATAGACCCTATTATTATAATTCCATAGATTGTAAAACTGTAAATATTAAATAATTTCATATTTGAGAATATTCCTAATGTCATCATATTTAAAGCTGTAAATAAAATCTCTATTAAAGTTAGTGTAACAATAAAATAAATAGACCATGCCTTTCTGAATATAATATTCTTTTTTAAAGAAATTTCAGGATCATTAGGATTTATTTGCTGCTTTGATCTTATCATAAAATAATAGGACATATATACTATTATGGCCATCAACACTTGTGTAAGAGGCATTAATAATGCAGTAAACATAGATTTATTCATATATCCATCTACATTTCCATTAATGTCCCAATGAGTTGGAATCTTCTCTGGTAAAGATGGATACATAGTTAAAGATAATGCTGTACTTATTAATATTATAATTACTGAAACTAAAAACCATCTTTGAGGTACAGTACTGTCTTTCGCCCTATCTCTACTAAATTTAGTATCGATAACAACTACTTTACCTTTCAGCTTATCCCATTCTTTTTCTTTCTTTAGTTCTTTTGACTTTTTATTCCATCTTATATATATTAAAAAAAGTATTCCTATATAAAGAAACACAGATAATGTAAATATATGAATATTATCTATATAATATATTAAAAGAGAAATGATAACCAAAACAGGTATTCCAACAATAAGATTTTCCCTTTTAAATCCCTTAATAATGTTCTTAACCTCATCTGTTTCCATCTTTTCTTCTGGTATTTTCACTCCAAGAAGTATATTTTTTCTTGTTATTCTAGGCATTAATATTTGCATTATAAGCAATATCAATAATACAACTGAATTAAATAATACCATAACTATCCTCTCAGACATGCTGTCACCCCCATACTATCTATCTTCTTTATCTTTCAGTTTGTCATAAAATCCACTACAAAGTTTTAAAAATTCATCTTTTTTTATTCCTCTATTTTTACTATCTGCTATTAAATAGTCTAATTCATTTTCAAGTATATTCATATAATCATCATTGACCTCTGGTAATCTATCCTTTATCATAGCCCCTTTTCTTCTATCAATAATCAAATATCCTTCATTTTTTAATATATTATATGTCTTATTTACAGTGTGAAGATTGATTCCAATATCTCCACCTAATTGTCTGACTGAAGGGAGCTCTTCTCCCAATTCTAATTCACCAGTCGCTATGCCTATTATAATCTGCCGTCTTAGCTGTTCATATATTGGCATTTCTGACTCAAAGTCTATTTTAAGTAACATAGTTTTTCATCCTCTCAAATTGTTATATATATTATATAACGATTCTTTTACCAATACAAGAAAAAACCTCTTGAGTTAATCAAGAGGATAATTTCTATAAAAATCTACTCTCTCCTCTAAAGTAGGATGAGTATAATACCATATTTTAAATATATTACTTGGTCTAGGTAATCCTAAACTCTCCTTATATAATTTTTCCATGGCAGATATAGCTGATTCTCTATCTCTTGTAAGCATTATTTCATAGGTATCTGCTTCAATTTCCATCTCCCTTGAGAGATAATTTGTAATTGGCGACCCAATAAAAGAATAAAAATTAAGAACCAAAATTAAAAGTGGTATTGCTGCTATATCATGAAGTTTTCTAATGCCAAAGGTTCCATTTGATAAGTTGAGTATCCAAGTAGCAGTAATATAAACTAAAAATAGTAATAATACAGTACCTAAGCTGCTAAAAATAATATTCTTCCAAATATGCCCTTTCACATAATGACCTATTTCATGAGCCGTTATACTAAGAACCTCTTTTTCCTCTAGATTATTGATAGTCGTATCCCAGAGAACTATTCTTTTTGAATGAAATATCCCGGTCATATAGGCATTCATAGTTTTAGTATCTCTACTCTTATCTACCTTATATATTTTCGCATCTTGTATATTTGCCTCTTGAAGTAGTTCTGTTATTTGTCTTCCTAATTTTTCATTTTCCATGGAGGTATATTTATTGAATATAGGATCTATAACAAAAGGAGAAATAAATACCATAAATATAATAACAGGTATAGCTAAAAATGATAGTTGTAACCACCAAATCTTAGGACTCCTATACATAAGATAGAATGGAATAAATATGAAAAATGAAGTAGCCAAATCGTTTATCAAAAAACTTTTTAGGGCAACCTCAATCCACCTTCCAAAAGTCTGATTAGATAACCCATATTTATGCTTTAAGTAGAAAGAGCTATAATAATCTAAAGGAAGATTTACTAAAAACATTATGGTAAAAAAAATAATTCCATATAGTAATCCTGTGAAAAATAAGGATCTATTATTATCTACATAATACCTTATTCTATAGGATAATCTAGATGTCAAAAATAATAAAGGTATAAGGAATTGAAGAACTAACCTAATGGCCCATACTTTTAAGCTATCCTTTCTGAGATTATAAGCATTCTCAGGTAAATCTGGATATTCTGTTCTTATTTTACTCATATTTATATATTCACTAACTAAAACACCCCCAATAAAAGCTAATAAAAATATAAAAAATAAAATAATTATCAACTTTAGTTTACTATTCATAATATCACCCCTATCAGAATCTTTATCCTTTAATAATAGTTATTCTAAATTACTCTAGTTTATGATTCCTTAATTGTCAAACTCTTTTCTTTGAATTTGACCCCATTCATTTTGTTTTCTTTTATAACCTACAAATGCTTTTGCTCTCCACCATGTAGTCAACTGTCTATATCCAAAATTTTCAACAATTGCATAAAATACCATCTTTAAATAATCCCCTACCCTATTATATTTCATAAAATTATACTCTTCTAACATAACTGAAGCTAAAGACAAAAATACTCCATATAGTACTGAAATTATGAAAAATATAATTGCAAACTCATAGCTTAATAATCCTAAGAAATATGATGCAATAACCGTTACATATCCCAATACTTCAATAATAGGACCTATCATTTCAACTAGCCAATAATATGGTATAGCTAAAATACCTATAAATCCAAACCTTGGATTTAAAAACATATCTTTATGATTAATCAAAGAATCAATTAAACCTCTATGCCATCTAATCCTTTGAATTTTTAGAGAATTAAAGCTTTCAGGCGCTTGTGTCCAACATACAGGATCAGGTACAAATACTATATCATAATCTATTTTTTCTTCTTTCAAATACTTATGGACTTTTATAACAAGCTCCATGTCTTCACCTATGGTATTTTCAGCATAACCGCCAACCTTCAAAACTATATCTTTTTTAAATACCCCAAATGCTCCAGAAACTATCAGCAAACTATTTAGCTCAGACCAACCCATTCTTCCAAATAGAAATGCTCTTAAATATTCTACGGTCTGTAATATTGCTATAGGTTTTTTAGACAAGGAAACCTCCTGTATAAATCCACTATTTATCTTTGATCCATTTACTACTCTAACAATTCCACCAGTAGCAACTACTCTATCGGGTTCATCTATAAAAGGTCTAACCACCTTTATTAAAGAGTTTTTTTCTAATATGGAATCTGCATCTATTGCTGTAAATAAAGGATATTTACATATATTAATACCTACATTTAATGCATCTGCCTTTCCACCATTTTCTTTATCAACCACTGTTAAATTGGGAACTCTAGAAGATAAATAAATCCCTCTAACTTCTTTTGTGTTTATATTTTTTCTATAAGGACTATCTAGTTTTTTTAAATCAAAAGCTTTTCTAAGTGTATCCAATGTATTATCTTTTGAACCATCGTTTATAACAACTATTTCAAACTTATTATATTCTATACTTAATAGGGACTCTATATTATCTACTATAGTTTTTTCTTCATTATAACACGGAACAAGTATAGATACTGGTGGCACATAAACAGACGCTATCATCTGATAGTATGGCCAGTTCTGTAGCTTATATCTATATTTTTTTATTCCTCTTACAGCTAGTAATATTAATATGGTGTTAAAGATATTTATGAATATAAAATAATATAACGCAAAATTATTATAACCTAAAATTAGATTTGTAATGATTATCCTAAGATTCAACTAAAGCTCCCCCATTTATTGATTTCTCATAACTAACTATATTATTAAAAATATAATCATACTTTACATATGCTTTGATTCTATCAAATAAGCTATATAGTTCAATTTCTCTTTGAAGTATAGCCCAAGCCCTATCTTTTGCAAATTCATCAGAGCTACATAAAATTTCTGAAAGTGCAACTACACCATTTTCTCCTAACCTTAATAGACTCTCAGACGAATTAAACCTAACAAACCAATTCAAATCTTCTACCATCTCTTTTAAAATCATAATTTCTTCACGCCCACAATCATTATATTCACCAAGTGCCTTTGCAAGAAATGCTCTTACTTCCCATTCCTCATCATCTTTTAACATTTTTATATCAGATATAATATCTTCACAATCTAAATAACCAATTTCAATAACAGCTTTAAGTCCTGATATCTTTAATTCCTTTTGGCTAGAACTAATTGCTTGTCCAATATAAGGAAATACTCTTTTATCCTTTCTATTACCTAAAGCTTCTAGAGCCAATACCCTCTTAAAAATATCTGTACCTTCTAAGTATTCTCTCATTTTTGGATAAATATCTTCTTCATGTATGAGAGATATCAAATCTAGAATTCTAGACTTCATGATAAAATCATCAACTCTTAATATATCAATTATTATATCTATATACTCAATTCCACCTACTAGTATTAATGCTCTACATATAACATAGGATAATTCTTTGTTTGACCTGTCTATATTATTTATGAGTTCCTCTGTAGCCTCTTTAGCTCCTATTTCTCCCAGAAAATATGCTGCAATTGCCTTTCTTGCCTCTGAAGCATTATTCAAATACTCCATCTCAATTTTTACTAGTCCAACTTCTCTAGCAATTTCTAATAACTTATCTTGCTGATTTTTATTACTTCTATTGAGAGATTCTAATAAAGCTGATTTAAAAATTAAAAGTTCTCTTCTTGTATTTATTTCTGGAATATCTTCTATATTATTTGATATGAAGTCCTCAATAATGTTTTCATAATATCTTCTACTCTTTTCATCCTTTTTTCCTATCTTCCTATCTATAATCTTATGTATAAGTAAAAATATAAACATTATTATATTTAATAACAATAATGTATATACTCCATAGATCACAAATTGAATTTTAAAATTCATAATATTCATCCCCTTATGTGATATAATGTGATTAAAATATAACTCACTATATATTCCCTTTAATAATATTTCAAAACAGAATAATTATCAAGTTTGTAAAAGGGTATATATTAAAAAAATTAGCTAAGAGGGGATGCTTTATGAAGAAAAAATCTATTATTTTAATTAGTATCTTTATTTTACTACTTATCTTTTCTTTTAAATATCTTGAAAAACAGCCATCTGAAGTATATTTAAATAATGGAGTTAATTTCTCTAGTAAAGTAAGTGGAAATAGATTCCAAGTGTTAAAAGATGGAGAATGGCAAGATATACTTATCAAAGGTGTAAATATTGGAATGACACGACCTGGAAAATGGCCTGGAGAAGCTGGAATATCTAAAGAAGAATATTCTAGATGGTTTCAAGCTATTGGAGAGATGAATGCCAATGCTATTCGTACATATACCATCCATCCCCCGGAATTTTATAAAGAATTGAAAAAGTATAATGAGAAACATGAAAATAAAGTTTACTTATTTCAAGGAGTTTGGATAGATGAGGAACCATTAGAAGAGACATTAGATGCATTTAAATTAGACAATATGCTACCCTTTAAAGAAGAGATAAATAGAATTGTAGATGTAGTTCATGGAAATATAACTTTGCCAGAAAGACCTGGACATGCCAGTGGGAAATATACTGCCGATGTATCTCCTTACGTAATCGGATGGATTTTAGGAATAGAATGGTATCCATATATGGTAGATAATATGAATTCTACTAGAATGGACAAAGGAGATTATGATGGAAATTTTGTATATACAGAAGGTGCAAAACCTTTCGAAAATTGGTTAGCTGATATAATGGATCATACTCTAACATATGAAATGGAAAAATATAAATGGCAAAGACCTGTTAGCTTTACAAATTGGGTAAGCACGGATATGTTAAAACAGTCTTATGAACCTTTAGAACAAGAAGATATAGCTAGTATTGATCCCAATGTAATAAAGCTTAAAAATATAGAAACTGGATATTTTGCTTCTTATCACGTATACCCTTATTATCCAGACTTTTTAAACTTTGATCCAAAGTATACTAAACACATAGATCATAGAGGTAAAGCAAATAACTATGCTGGTTATTTGCAAGATCTTATCAAAGCTCATGAAATACCTGTTTTAATAGCTGAATTTGGTATCCCCAGCTCTAGGGGTATGACCCATGTAAATGTCCACGGATGGAATCAAGGCTTTATCTCAGAAGAAGAACAAGGAAATATAGTAGCAAATCTATTTGAAGACATTGTCCATGAGGGCTATCTAGGTGGAATTATATTTACTTGGCAAGATGAATGGTTTAAAAGAACTTGGAATACAATGGATTTTGATAATCCTGATAGAAGACCTTACTGGTCCAATGCTCAAACCTGTGAACAACAGTTTGGCCTCTTAAGCTTCGACAGGTATAAGGTCAGAGTTGATGGAGATATGAAGGATTGGAAAAAGAATAAAGCCAAGCCAATCTATACTTCTGATAAAAAAAATACTGATAAAATCAAAAACGTCTATATGGATCACGACGAGAGATATGTTTATTTTGCCATAGAATATAAGGATTTAACCTCTACTTCCCTAGATACGTTGATTTTCTTAGATACAAATCCTGAACAAGGTAATACAACAAATCCTTACAATAAAAACATCTTAATGGAAAGTGGCTCGGAGTTTATAATCCAAATTAAGGACATAGATGATTCAAGAGTTGTAGTAGATAGCTATTATGATTCCTATTATTATCAATATGGGAAATTATTAAATATGTTACCAAGTAACCCTTTATTTGAAAATAAAGATAATGGGTTATATAATCCTATAAAACTAGCTTTAAATAAGGAAATAGTTATACCAAAGACAAAACAAAAAATACCATTCAATGATTATGAAACAGGACTATTAAGACATGGTAATGGGAATCCCGATTCACAGGATTACGATTCTCTTGCAGATTATTATGTAAATAAAAAAGAAAATTTAATTGAAATAAGAATCCCTTGGCTTCTTATAGGCTTCACAGATCCTAGTACTAAAGAGATTATAGGTGATATATATGTAGACGGATTGGAATCAAGAAAGAATATTGATGGAATCAAAGTCGCTGTGGCTACATTTGATACAAAAAAACCTGAGTTCTTCGATTCTTTTCCTAGATTAAAGAATGGAAAGATACCTAGTAATGAAATATATCTATATACTTGGGATGAATGGAATGAGCCTATTGTGGAAGAAAGACTTAAAAAGTCATATTATATATTGAAAGATAAATTTAGTAAATTTGAAAAATAACTTTCCTCCTACCAAATTCCCCCATTTTTGTAAAATATTGAAAGTTTTTGTATTTTTATATATAATGAAAATATCATATACAAAGGGGGTGTTTTCATTGTATAAAATCGAAGTTAATGAAAGTAAAAAAGCATTTATTGTAATAGTAGATGGATTTATACAAGAGGAAGAAGGAATGCAATTCCTAACAGACTATAAAAGTAATGTTTCTAAAGTAAATCCTAAGGAGTATTCTATGATTATAGGCGGAGAAAATTTAGTTGTTTCAAAGCAAGAAATGCTTCCAGTTTTAGGGCAAGCTATTTCCATGTACATGGATACTGGATTTAAAAAATACTTTGGAACTTATCCTAAGTCAGCTATAGCAAAAGTTCAACTTTCTAAAATTGTAAAGGAAAAAAACTTTGATGTAACATTCAAAGATTCTGTAAGCGAAATACTTGAAATCCTTTAAAAAAATTCCTCCATACGGAGGAATTTTTATGCTCTATATAGTAAAGCTGTCATTGAATACCCTATACCAACTGTACAAAATATAATATAATCTGAGTCATTAATCCTGTTTAGATTATAAGCCTCATTTAATGCAAAAATGGGACTTGCTGATCCAGTATATCCATATTTATCTGCAATAAATGTATATTTATCTTTAGGATTCTTTACTTCTAATAGTCCCAGTGTATTCTCTATATCTTTTAAAGAAAATTGAGAAAATATAAAATGACTAATATCACCAACTTCTAGGCCATTTCTTTTTACTAGCTCTTTTATTAAATAACTCCATTTTTCTGTAAAGAAGCTAACATCATGAGAAATAAACAAAGCTTTCTTATCCTCTACATCAATATCTTCATTTAATATATTACTCATTCCACATACCGGAAGACGCATTTTATCATTAAGAAAAGATTCTGTTAAATATATAGAATCTATTATTCCACTATTATCTTTCACCTCTTCTTTTCTAAGGATTAAGCATGCTGCCCCATCCCCAGATGTAGCTCTTATTACTGCATCATCTTCTCTTGAGAAGAAATTCATCATTTGTCCTCCTAAGATAATAGTTGTTTCTATATCTTTTGAGGCCATCATATATTTTCCTGCATAATCCATTGCACTAACCATAGATAAGCAGTTATTATTAAAATCAAAAATATTATTTGCATTTACTGTTCCTAATTTACTATGTAAAATTAGTGAATTTGAAGGAGCTAAATATTCAGGATTATCAGAAGCAAAAATTAACATATCAATATCTTCTGGTTGTATACCTGCTTTTTTAATAGCTTGCTGTCCTGCTATAACACACATTTCTATAATATTCTCATTCTTTGTTTTATAAAGCTGATTTCTTCCTAGAGTCTCCATCAATCCTCTGACATCAATTCCTTTGGAATCAAAATTCTCTAATATCTCTTCTTTTGTAATCTTATTTTCTGGATGATAGATTGAACTTGATAAAATTTTTATGCCTTTCATTAAATGTCCTCCTTAGAATCTATTTATCTGCTATTTTTAATTTTACCACATTTTTCCTGGAACGTACTAGTGTCTTTAGTCCTATAGAAAAATCTAATACCTAGTATAAAAAGATAACCAATAAACTAACTATTATTTTAGTCAGTCTATTGGCTATTTCTGATATCAAACTACTCCTATAAATCTATTTTCTTTTCTATTAAATATCCTGTAGTTAAAAAAGCACCTATACTAATTACTATCAATGATAAAACACCAAATATATTTATATATGCATCAAAATTATTTCCAAATACTATCACTTGACCCATAGTAACATTTGATAAAAAGTTTAATTCATAAGAATGGAATATCTTAAAACTATCTAAACTCAAGAAATATGGAATTGCTTCACTAACACTGTACATTAAATAACTAGATAGAGAACTTAATATTATAAATATTATAAACCATAGTCCACCAATTTTCTTGTTTCTTACACTTACACGACTTAGAGCCATTGAAAAATAAATTAAAATTAAAGTCATTATAGCTGATAACCCAGACACTATTCCTACAGATAAAAAACTTGAATTTATCATTCTAATTGCTTCTTTTATAAAGTTTACAAAGTCTGACCACTGAGGACCATAAAGAATCATAGCAAATAATAAATTATATAAAACTATTGAAACACCTAAGGTTGTAAACCAAATGATTGCTACTACTAGCTTTGCTCCTAATATTTTATTACCTGTAAGGGGCAATGTAAATGTTAAATATCCTCTATCTTCGTATAATTCTTTTCTAAAAGAACCTATAATCTGAAAAAATGCAGTTAGAAAAGCTCCAAATATGACTAACATAGATATAACTAACATAAATGCTCCAAAACCTGTAATATCATTTCCAGAACCCATCATCTCAAACTTTATTTGCCTAGATATATTGAGTTGTATAATAGTTGAAGCAATTAATACTATTGCTATTATACCTAATATAAATTTATAACTTCCTTTTATTTCATATTTCATATATTTTCTCATTTTATCCCTCCTATTCTCCAAATATTTCTTTATAAAGGTCATCTATTTGCATACCTTTTTCTTCTCTTAAAGTTTCAGCATTACCTTCTAAATAAACTTCTCCTTCTCTCAGAAACACCACATCATCAAAAATATTTTCCATATCTCTAACTAAATGAGTGGTAATAAGCATTGTACTTTCTTCATTATAATTCTTTATTATTGCATCGAGTATCTGATCTCTAGCCACTGGGTCTACTCCTGCAATAGGTTCATCTAACACATATACTTTAGCATTTCTTGATAAGACTAAAGTAAGATTTAGTTTTTCTGTCATCCCTTTAGAAAGGGAATTTATCTTCATATTTCTATCTAATTTCATAAATTTTAATAATTCATAAGCTTTATTTTCATCAAAATCTTTATAAAAGTCTTTATAAAAATTAATAGCTTCTTGTATATTCATCCAGTTGTATAGAAAATTTCTATCTGGTAAATAGGATACTATGGATTTCGTATAGACTCCTGGTCTCTTTCCATCTATTAGTATCTCACCTTTAGATTCTCGAAGTATACCTGTAATAATTTTTATCATAGTGGTTTTTCCGCTACCGTTAGGTCCTAGTATCCCAACAACCTTTCCTTTTTTAATATCTAAAGATACATTATTTAATGCTTTTTTATTAAAATAGGATTTAGTAAGTCCTTTGATTTCTATAATATTTTCCATTATTTCGCCTCCCTTGCACTTTCATTAATTAACTCTATAATTTCCTCTGGAGTAAATCCTAAGGATTTCATATCTGTAATAAAAGATTTTATCACATTTGACGCCATATTTCTTTTTAAATCTTTTATTACTCCTTTGTCCTCTATAACAAATGTCCCCATACCTCTTTGCGTAAATACTAGATTTTCTCTTTCAAGTTCTTGATAAGATCTCTGTATAGTATTCGGATTTACTTTAAGTTCTGTAGATAATTCTCTAACTGATGGCAATTTGTCTCCCCCCTTTAATTCCCCTACTACTATTCTCTTTTTAATCAAATTCATAATCTGAGTATAAATTGGTAAATTATCATTAAATATCATTTATTTCACCCCACTCATTATTGTCTTAGTGTATTAATTACATAGTACACTAAGTTTCTTTATATGTCAAGAGTTATTTATTATAATTTTATGATTCCCCTAGCAACAAAAAAACAAGCCTCTTTAGGCTTATTTTATATCCATTCCACCAAACATAACAAAACATTTAATTTTCAATAAGGGTGCATCTGGGTCTCCATTATATCTTGTTTTATTACTCCATCCTCCTAGTAAAGGAAAGCCTGTTACTTCAACTCTCCAGCCATCTGGTACAAAAATTTCTACTCCTGCCATAATAGCATTTACTTCTATATAAGCCTCATTGTTATAAAGATTTGCCCCTCTTAGATCTATATCAATACCACCCATTACAGCAGTAGCTCTGCCTCCCTTAAACTCTTGTGATTGATTATTGGTTTCTATCCCAGACATCATTACAAAGGCATCAATGGTATCTTCTAATGTTATATTTCTGTTTGAACTCCATGAATTATGACTAGATTCGCTTGAATCATCACCAGTTGTGATTTCTACAAATCCACTTCTGGAAAAAATAATTTTTAGTCCTACTAAAATTAATACAATAGGACCTATTAATCTATAAAGATTTACATCTACCAAATCTAATCTATCAATTTGAATCATTGCACCTATAATTATCATTATTGTATTACCAAATTTAGATGATTTTCTATCTAAAAATCCTAATAAGCCTACTAAAATTAATATACTAGGCCAATAAAGACTAAATATCTCACCAAAAGAGATAATAGCAAACTGATCTAACAAAAACCCTGCACCAATTAATATTAGAATAATACCCCAAAAATACTTACCATTCATTTTATAACCCCCTTTTTTTAGTGAATAATTAATAACTAAAAGTGAATAGTTAGAAAAGCTAAAAGACCTCAAATCATTACCTAAGACTATTCACTTTTCACTATTCACTGATTTTTTTTGATTTCTCTGCACATACCCTCATTGCTTCAATAATTGCAGACCTAAACCCCATCTCCTCTAATTTGGCTACTGCTTCTATTGTTGTTCCCTTAGGAGAGCATACATTATCTTTTAATTCACCAGGGTGAATTTCTGTATCTAAGACCATCTTAGCTGCACCAAATATCGCTTGAGCTGCCATCTTATATGCTCGTTTCCTTGGTATACCTTGCAGTACTCCTCCATCAGCCATGGCTTCTACCATCATATATACATATGCAGGAGAAGAACCACAAAGAGCAGTGAATCCATCCATTAAGTTTTCATCCAGAATCTCAGCTCTTCCAAAACTATTAAATATACTTATAATTTCTTCCCTCATTCCCTCATCTATTATTCTATCATCAAAGGATAAAGCTGTTACTCCTTCTCCTACCATGGCTGGGGTATTAGGCATAGCTTTAACTACTAATATGTTTTTACCCAAATACTTCTTCATATAATCTATGCTAATACCTGCCGCTATAGTAATAACTATAGCTCTTTCCTTTATCTCATTCTTTATTTCTTCCAATACTAATTCATGCATATAAGGCTTTACTGCTAATATTAAATAATCCGATTCTCTAGCAACTTTTTTATTATCTAAAGTAATATTAATTCCGTAATCCTTTTCTACTTTTTCTAAAGTTTCTTTGGTTTTCGCTGACGCTATTATTTTTTCTGGTGCAATTAAATTTGATCTTATCAGCCCTCCTATCATTGACTTTGCCATATTACCGCATCCTACAAATCCAATAATTTTATTCATTCTATAATACCTCCGTAAATTCACTATTTACTATCTTTTTCTACTAATATATCATATTTTTAGTAAATTTAGTAAAAAAATAAACCTATGGCTCATTTTTTATTAAGTCCTATTAGTTTGTAAAGCCATTGACAAGGTTGTCTGTTTGTGAATATAATAACTTATAGGATATTCTATTTTAACAAGGCTAATAGAAAGTTTTTCCTTTTCAATGAGGTGATTTTATGAATAAGATAAAACCTTTATCTATATTTCTAATTATATTAGCTATTGTTGTACTCAGTTTCAACATTAAATATATCACGTTCAACAATAAATACTTGTCTGAAATAAAATCCCAATTTAACAATTTTCTTTATAAATATAATGATTTCACCGATGAACTACCTGTAATAATTCATAAAAATGATAATAATCCCTGTGAATATCTATCTTCTATAGATAAAAATAAAGCAGTTGAAGATATAGAATACTTATTTAGCTTGTTAAAATTTGGTTATTCAGGCTATGAATTTTTTGGAGGAGATAGTACCTTCATTCCTGCTAAAGAAAATATTCTTTGGTCTGTAATAGCTCTAGATGGTGATGATGTATGCGTAGACAAGTTTCTAGATATTATCTATTCAGAACTTAATTTCATACAAGATGCTCATTTTGACATAGGAAATTATAATCTATGTAATTATACTAAATATTATAGTAGCAGAAAATTTACATTTCATAAGGATGGTATTGGTTTTTATACTATTATAGGTGATGAATTATTTTATCTTAAAAATATCAATGACAAAGAACCTTGAGATTATATTAAAAAATCCTTGGACGAGGATGGTAATATGGTATATAAACTTGGAATTCTATCTGATACAAATGATGTCTCAATACCCCTACAACTTCTATTGGAATCTAATGGACATACAAGAAAAGAAAATGTAAGTCTATTTGAATATCTGCCAGTACATAAAAATAAGACTAATAGCTATAGATATTATGAAATAGATAATATTCCTATATTGGAAATAAATTGTTTATGTAGGGTTACTCCTGAAGATAATACTATTGAGGATTTTATAGAAGATAGTAAGAAGTTAAAAGAAAAGAATAATATAATTATAGATTTACGAAATAACAATGGTGGCAGCATAATTAATATGGAAAAATGGTATGAAGGCTTTACTGGAACAAAACTTAGAAAGGATATAATTGAGTCAGGCCTATATACAAATACAAGCATTAGTCTATCTAAGGATAAATTTGAGTCAAAGGAAAATGAACCTGATGATGTGAAGGATAAATGTTTGGAAAAAATATCTAGTTATGAAGATGAAAAATATTATCCAGGTTGGAGTCCTATAGAATATGAAGATTTTAGACCTGTGGAAAATAAAGCAAATATATTTATACTAGTAGATAAAAATACATCTTCTGCTGCAGAATTTTTTACCTATTATTTAAAAAAATTAGATAACGTAACTATAGTCGGAACTAATACAAATGGTTGTATGCTGACAGGAAACTGTAACTCTACCTATCTTCCAAATTCTAATATACCCATAAATATATCTCATAAGATATATTTAAATAAAGATTTTACTAATATTGATGGTTTAGGGCTTTCTCCAGATTTATGGATAAAACCAGAGCAATCTTTAGATAGAATAGTTAAATATATAGATAATAATATGTAAAGATACCTCGACTCTTTTATAGTCTGAGGTATCTTTTTCTTACCTTCTAATTTTTTGTGCCATAGGGTCTGATAAAACCTCATATCCTCCCATACTTGCCGCCGTTATCATAAGTGCATTGATAATTGAAACAATTATCCCTTGAATACCATTAGAACTTCTTGCAAATATAAAAGTAAGTATCAAAGCTACAACAAATGCATATAATCTCACTATTGAATCTCCGAATCTCTTTTTTACTATGGATTTAGTAAATTGGACTATGACTGTCACCGCAGTTGTCAGACCTACAAATGTCCTTAAAATATCCACACTCATAAAATCATTGAACAATTGAGCCCCCTCCCCGAATTGCATCTTTATATGATTTTATGATTATAATAAAAAGGATATTCCTATTAATCTCTCATTCCATAGATTTTTCCAACTGGTAAGGTAAACATCAATCCCACTCCAGGCTTTTCCATGTCTCCTAATATTTCCTTAACAGCCTTAACAGCATCATCTAATACATTTTCATCTTCAATAACAGTAAATATGGTTTTATTGTATGGTCTCGCATCATCAAGCAAGTTTCTTAATGCTCCAAAAAATGGTAGATCCTTACCGCCATTAGTTAATGCACTTCCCATACCTTGACTATCTAATATAGTAGCTCCCTTTACACCCACATCTACAAATGCATCTAGAATTTCATCTAAATATTCAACTTCATTAAGGACTAAAAATAAAATATTCATATTCTCACCTATCCTTTCCAGTTTAAGCTGTTATCTGCCTCTTACTCTTTTTCCTTGACATACCATCTACTTCTCCAGCCTTTGTAATTGCAATTTTGGCTAATATTGGTCCTATTATTTCATATACTAATACACTAAATAATATTACTGTAATTATACCATCACTAAGATGGGGCAACTCCTTTCTAACCACCATAGATAATCCTATGGAAATTCCGCCTTGAGTAAGTAAACTCATACCTAAATACTTAACTATTTTTTCATCAGAGCCTACTGCTTTCGCTCCCAGAGTTGCCCCTATATATTTACCAGTTGCTCTGGCTATAATATATCCAATTCCTAATATTCCCACTGTAAATAATACCCTAATATTTAAACTGGCTCCAGCAACAGTGAAGAATAAAAGATTAACAGGCGGAGTAAATTCATTAATTGCATTAAAAACTCTGTGTGCATTTTGTTTTAAATTAACTAAAGTAGCTCCTACCATCATACATGTAAGCAAAGGAGAGACATTAAAATAGTTAGCAGCTCCGGTGCTCAATAAAATAAATCCTATGGTCATAATTAGTAGTTCTTCATTATGTTTTGCTTTCTTTACTACATAAGCCATTACTACACCTATTACAAATCCCAATAGAATAGAACCCATTATTTCCAATAAGGGATTCATAATAATTCGTATTATTGAGTACTCCGCCACCCCTGATAACATCTTTGCCAATGATAAACAAACGCCAAATACCATAATACCTACAGCATCGTCAAGAGCTACTATAGGCAGAATAGTTTTAGTTAAAGGTCCATTTGCCTTTAACTCTCTGATAACCATTACAATACCTGCTGGTGCAGTTGCAGCAGACATACTGGCTATCATCAGGCTAAACTCTATAGTTTGATTAAGTAGAAAATACATCATTAAAAAAACCACAGTAAAGGCTCCTATTACTTCAGCTATTGTTATTAATAATACATCTTTTCCTACCTTTTTCATATCCTTTATTAAAAATTCATTTCCAATGGAAAATGCAATAGCTGCTAAAGCCATTTCATTAATAATGTTAAAAGATTCAATATCAGCTAAATTTACTAAATTGACAAATGATGGCCCGATTATTAAACCAGCCACTATGTACCCTGATACATTAGGAAGTTTAAAGTAATTAGCTACTCTTCCTCCCACAATACCTACTAAAATTATTATACCAAGCTTAAAAAGCAAATCCAATTAGCCATTCCTCCTCATTTATTTTTTTGCTTATTATATAAACTCTTTCGAGATAGTTAAAATTAAATCCATACAATTTCCAAATCAAACCCATACACATTATACAATATAACAAAGGCCTCGTCAAAGTATAAAAAGCCTTTATTGAAAATCACTTAAAGTCAGGTTTATATTAATAAAAAATAGAACTTTCCTATTTGTTATAAAAAAAAGATAAGTAAACTTAATTACTTATCTTTTCAATCAAATATCTCTATATTGATTATGCTCTTATAGTTAATTTTTTCTTTAGCCAATCTTTTCCTTCTAATATTCTAGTCACCATCATTGCTGCAACTGTATCTCCAGTTACATTTATCATTGTTGCTGGAGGGTCTACAAGATACCCTATAGTTGCTACTATAGGAAACGCTTCCATTGGAAAACCATATAGATTTACTATAAGCATTTCACCTATTAATCCTCCACCTGGAACTCCTGACATTACTACCCCAGATAATACAGATATAATTATAGCAGTTACATAAGTACTCATACCCATGAAAGGTTTGCCGTATATTCCGAATAGGAAGGATATCTTTAGTATTGCTGATAAACAAGAACCATCCATATGAGCTGTAGCTCCTATAGGTAATACTATATCTCTTATATCCTTTGGTACACCCATTTTTTCTGTTGTTTCTAAATTTACAGGAAGAGTTGCTATACTAGATTGAGTTGCCAATGATGTAATAACTACAGGAAATATATTTTTGAAGTAAATTCTTACTCCGTCTTTGCCTCCTGCATAATATGAATAAACGAAAAATGCTACAAAGAAGTATGCTATACAAATTGGATAATATACTATCATTGCTCTTGCATAAGAACCAAGTAGTTCAGGCCCAAAATCACCTATTAGTGCAGCAAAGTAGGCTCCAAGCCCTATTGGCGCATAATACATTATAATTGAAACCATCTTTAAAAATACTTCTGATAAGATATTAAGAGTTTCCCCAAGTTTCTTTGTCTTCTCTCCTAAAAGACTTACACATATTCCAAAGAAAATAGAGAATATAATTAGTGGAAGCATATTTTTTCTAGAAATCAGCAATGGGAAATCCGTCACTGTTAAGGCTGCAACTATTTGGTCTCCTGTGCTTAGAGGCTCTATATCTTCAGCCTCGGATAATTCAATATTGACTCCTTGAGCTGGTGGAAAAATCTTAACCGTAGTAATCATTATAATTGATGCAATAATTCCTGTGATTATAAAAACTAAAAGCATATTTCCAATAATTTTTCCAAGTCTTTTCATATCCACCATACTGGATACAGCAGATGAAATAGTTAAAAATACTAACGGCACTACAATTGTAAACATTAAATTTAGGAAAATATCTCCTAAAGGTTTTAGAACTGTAGCCTTTTCTCCTAAAACCAGACCAATAATACTACCTAAAATAATTGAAGATAGTAATATTAATGGAAACTTATAATTTTTCCAAATATTGCTTTTTTTCTTTTCCATGTCGGACCCCCTTAATATTTTATTTGCTTAATCCATTTACAAATTCTCCACTAGCTATATGAGTTGCACTACCAGTCATGAAAATTTTATAATTATCCTCTAATTCTACAATTAAACTACCACCTTCAGTATTTACATTAACTTTGTTACCTAGTTTATGTAGAAGATTTCCTACAACTACAGAAGCACAAGAACCCGTACCACATCCTAAGGTTCTACCAGCCCCTCTCTCCCAAGTATAAATATTTATATTGCCATAATCAATGATTTTCACAAAGTTTACATTGGTTTTTTTAGGAAACAATGGATAATTTTCTATCTTTTTTCCTAAATCATTTATATCAATTGACTTTATATCTTCCACAAGAATAACTACGTGAGGTACGCCTACTGTTAATGCAGAAAATTTATAGTCTTCTCCGTCTATGGATATTATCTCTTCTATAACCTTTTCTTTATCTATCGTTACTGGAACTCTACTTCCTTCAAATATAGGTTCTCCCATATCTACTTTAATCATATTTGCCTTTCCTGATTCATCCGTCTCTATTGTAATATATTTTATGCCTGCTAAAGTTTCTATAGAAATAATTTTCTTTCTAACTATATCATAATCATAAATATACTTAGTAAAGGATCTGATCCCATTACCACACATTTCTCCTTGAGAACCGTCTGAATTATAATAAAGCATCTTTATATCTGCTATATTACTTTTCTTACATACCATAATACCATCTGCACCAATACCAAAATGCCTATTACAGACTCTTAAAGCTAATTCATTATAATCTTTTTCAGTATCTTTTATTCCATTGAATAAGATAAAATCATTCCCTGCCGCTACATATTTATCAAATTTCATATATATCACTCCATTTGTATGTAATAAATATATATAATAATATCACAATTTTCATATTGTATCTATACTTGATTCTATTACTCCTTAGGAAACATCAACATCTTAGTAAATCCATCATATCCTATAGTTGTATTTTCAAATACTCGAAGAGCATTTGACTTATATAGCTCTGGTTCATCAATAGAGGCACTAAAGTGAGTAAGCAAAAGTTCTTCTACCTTCCCTTCACGAGCTAGTTCTGCTGCTTCACTAAAAGTCATATGTTTATTCTTTATAGCCTTTTCCAAATCTTCATCATCACCATAGGTTCCCTCACATATAAATAAATTACTTTCATTTATAAAATTTGGAATTGTATCTATTGATCTTGTATCAGTTATATAACTTAATTTTATTCCTTTTCTTTCCTCTCCCAGTACCATGTTGGGAATATATTTTTTTTCGTTGTATATTACACTCTCACCTTTTTGAAGTCTTCCCCATATCTCCTTAGGTACTTGATTCTGCCTCGCCTTCTCTGGATAAAACTTAGGTTTCCTTGTTACGTAAAAGCTATAACCTATACATGGAGATGAATGATCTAGCTCTAAGGTAGAAATAATAATATCATCATTAGAATATCCTTTACTATCTTGTCTTATTTCCATGATCTCAGCCAATATATTAATACCTAAAGAATTCCTAGGATTTTCTATTATATCTATACTATAGGGAAGATAAGGTATGGATGACATAAGCCCTCTTAGTACGTATTCAGTCCCCTTAGGCCCTATTATAGTAATAGGTTCAGTCCTATTACTATTTCCAATAGTTGAAAGAAGCCCCGGTAATCCAAATATATGATCTCCATGAAAATGGGTTATACATATTATATCAATAGATTTAAATCCTGTTTTAAAATTTCTCATGGATACTTGAGTTCCTTCTCCACAATCAATGAGGATTTTTCTCCCCTTATAACTTATAATCATAGAGGATAAAAACCTATTGGGCATAGGCATTCCACCTCCACTTCCTAATAAAACTATATCAAGCAATAGAATCTCTCCTTTGATAGACAAAATAATTTTAATTATTCATTAGTATACCCTATAATAAAGTCACCTATAATAATACCATAGGTGACTAATTTCTTTAGCTATCTTAACTTTAATATAGATAATTCCAAGATTTTTCAATCTCTGTGGCAGTTTTAAGTAAATTCTCTTTTAGATAATCAAATCCTTTATAATCTAATCTTGAAGTTGGCCCTGAGATACTAATTGTAGCTACTATACTCTCCTCAGAATCCTTTATAGGAGCTGCAATACATGTAAGGCCATATTCGTACTCTTCTTTATCATATGAAATTCCTTCATTTTCTATATTCTCTTTTAACTTTAAAAATTTCTCTAACTCAACTATCGAATTTATAGTTCTTGATTGTGGTTTATCACTATTAAAATATTGTCTAAGTTCTTCATCTGAATATCGAGAAAGATATAGTTTTCCCATGGCAGAACAATTTAGTGGACTCACAGGTATAAGCTTTGATACTAGATAAAAATCTTCACCTTTTGCATTATATATAGTCATGACAAAATCTTCATATGGAATGCCTAGATTTACACTTTCTCCCACTTCCTTTGCCAAGGAATCAATATAAGGAGTAGCTATTGTTGAAATATCAATATCTGATTTTACTTTTGAACCATATTTGATAAAGGACTTACCTAAAAAATATTTATCAGCATCACTTTTTTCTACAAATCCCCATTTACTTAATGTAAATAATATTCTATAGACAGTCGCCTTTGGAAGCTCTAATTCCTGAGATATTTGAGAAATACCTACTTTATCAGTAGAATTATACATAAAATTTATTATTTCAAAAGCTCTATCTATCATTGGAATTATATAGCTATTGTCATTTTCCATAAAATTCTCCTTTACTAAAAATGTTGTCAATAAATTATATCATATGAGGAAAAATTTTACATTAATTTAAAATAATAATTTAAATTTAAAAAATATATTGAATTTTCTTATGACTTAATATATAATCAAGTCAATCTTGAAACGCCGTTTCATAAAATAAAACTTTAGAGGAGTGATTGACTTGAAAAGTCCTTATATTTCCAAAAGATATTGGAATTCCATATCTACACCCATGGGAGAAAGTGCAAGTGCATTAGGAAAATATCATGACCTAATTAACTTTAGTCTTGGAGATCCAGACCTTACTACAGATGAAAGGATTATAAAAAAAGCTTTTGAAGATGCATTAAATGGTCACACCCATTATACAGATTTCTATGGTGTACGAGAACTTAGAGAAGCTATTTGTAATTTTTATAATGAGGAATATAATTACAAATTAGTAAAAGAAGAGTGTATGATAACTACATCTGGTTGCCATGCAATGTGGTTAGCATTGGAGGCTATTTTAGATGATGGTGACGAGGTCATAATACCATCACCATATTTTACACCATATCCGCAACAGGTGAAATTAGCAAGGGGTATACCAGTATTTTTAGAAACCTTTGAAGAAGAAGATTTTCAACTTAATATAGACAGATTAGAAGGTTTAATAACAAATAGAACAAAAGCCATCATAATTAATACACCGAATAATCCAACCGGCACTTGTCTAACTAAAAAAACATTGGAAGATATAGCAGCTATCGCTAAGAAATATGATTTATTAATAATATCAGATGATATATACACCATATTTAGCTATGAGGAACCTTTTACACCTATTACTAGCCTCGAAGGTATGAGAGAGAGAACTATTACAATTGGATCTTTTTCTAAGGACTATGCAATGACAGGCTGGAGAATTGGATATGTCCTTGCTGAGCCTTATATCATAAATATAATCAAGGATATAAATGAGAATAATGTTTTTACTGCTCCTTCAATTTCTCAACAAGCAGCAATACATGCCATAGGACTTAGAAAAGAAATTCAACCACCTATGATTAAAGAATTTAAAGCCAGAACTTTTGCAGCATATGAAAGACTAAAACAACTTAAGAATGTTTCAATACTACCACCTAAAGGTACATTCTATTTATTTCCAAATATAAAATCTACAGGATTAACCTCTCAGGAAATAGCTAATAGAATCTTAGAAGAAGCCCATGTCCTAGTTCTTCCTGGTACTTCCTTTGGTAATAATGGGGAAGGATATATAAGAATAGCAGTGACTGTTGATGAAGATAAAATAAATGAAGCTTTTGACAGAATAGCTAGAATGAAAATATTTAAATAGGAGGTAATTTAATGAATATCAAGAAAAAAGTAGCTTTATGTGGTGTACCAGGTATGAATAAAAAAGATATAGAAAAAATGGAAAAATACATCAAGGAAGAATATGAAAATGTAGAATTTTTATTCTTATCTGAAGATGTTTTAAAAAAGGAAGAATTAATTAAGAGATGTAAAGATGTGGAAGTCTTAATCTCTTGGGATCAAGAAATGGATAATGAAATTTATGAAAAATTAAATCTACGAGCATATTGTGCTGCTAGTACGGGATTTAATGCTGCAAATATAGAAGCTGCCACTAGAAATAAGGTATTAGTTACTAATGTCGCAGATTATTGTGTAGATGAAGTTGCTACTCATACAATCATGCTGATGCTAGGATGTAATAAAAAACTCTATTCTATGATTCCTTATGTTAAGGATGGAAATTGGGATCTATCTGTATTAGGAAAAATCAACAAATTTGAAAATAGTACAATAGGTTTGTTAGGCTTCGGTAGCATCCCCAAAGCTGTAGCTAGAAAGCTAAGTGGTTTTGGTGTCAATATCCTCTCATATGATCCTTTTGTAGGTGAAGAAGATATGAAATCATTAAATGTAATTAAAGTTGACTTAGACACTTTATTTAAAGAGTCAGATTATTTATCATTACACACTCCATTATTAGATAGTACAAAGAATATTATCAATAAAGAAGTATTTAAAAAAATGAAGCCAACATCTTTTTTAATCAATACTGCAAGAGGAGGATTAGTAAATCATGAAGATCTTTATGAAGCGCTCACAAACAATTATATTCAAGGTGCGGGTTTAGATGTATTAGAAAATGAACCTCCTAAAGAAATTGACAAAATGATTATAGCCTTACCTAATACAATTGTTACTGCACATTCTGCTTATTTATCAGAAGAAGCTTCAGATTCACAAATAAGGATTACAGCTGAAATAGCAGGAAAAATATTAAATTCAAGTCTTCCAAATAATGTTAGAAATCCTCAAATATTAGATGACATCGATTGGATAAATAAATAAGTTAATCAATGCTAGTCCGACACACTATTTATACAGGAGGTTTTTGCTAATGAATATTAATTTGATAGGTGTACCAATTAATTATGGATGTGATAGAGAAGGTGCACAATATGGGCCATCTAAACTTAGAGAAAACAATATTGTGGAATTAATTAAAAAATTTGGACATACTGTATATGATTTGGGAGATATACATATTCCCAAGATTTCTCCAAAGGAAAAATATAATGATCATGAAAAAATGAAATATCTAAATCCTATAGCTGAAATATGCAATAATCTATCACAACAGGTTTATTGTTCCTTAAATGCAGGTTATCTTCCATTCGTCATGGGTGGAGACCATTCATTGGGTATCGGTAGTATTGCTGGAGCAAGTAAATATTTTAAAGAACTGGCTGTAATTTGGATAGATGCTCATGGTGATATAAATACCTATGAAACTTCTCCTTCAGGCAATATCCATGGTATGCCATTGGCAGCATCAATGAATATAGGACATCATACCTTGACAAATATCTACTATAGTGGGCAAAAGGTAAAACCAGAAAATGTCTATATTCTCGGTGGTAGAGATATTGATGCAGGTGAATTTGATCTAGCTGAGGAACTTAATCTCAACATATATACTATGAATACAGTAAGACAAAGAGGACTTGATAATATATTAAAAGAAATAGTAGAAAAAATTAAATTTTCTAATGTAGATGGAGTACATCTAAGCTTTGATATTGATGTTCTTGATAAGTCAATTGTTCCCGGTACTGGTACAGCTGTAAAAGATGGCTTTAATTTAGAAGAGGGAAAGAAAGTATTCACTAAATTCTTAGGAGAAGGATTTATAACATCAATGGATTTTGTAGAGTTAAATCCTTTACTTGATGAGGATGATGAAAGAACAGTTACAGCTTCTATAGAGATGCTAGAACACATATTTAGATTAATTTCATAATTAAAATATATATATTGGGAGTGATATTGTGAATAACTATAAGGAAAAACAAATAAGTAATTCTAATATAAGTAAGTTCGCAATTTTATCGTTGATAGGAGGATTTTTATTTTTAGTTCCCATTAAGTATCAAGATGGATTTAATATTCCAGTAGGAATAATCATAGACTTGGTTAAATCATATATCCATCAATATACAATGCATATAATGTTGTTTTTAGTAACGGTAAATGCCTTTTTTTCTTTGGTGGCTTTTATTTTTAAGCCCAAATTTATAATGGAACATAAATGGCTTAAACGAACATTAGTTACAACTCCCCTATACTTAATTAGTAGAATTTTAGGAGCTATAATTATGTTGGCTGTTTTTTTCCAAATAGGACCTGAACAGATTATCTCACCTAATACAGGTGGTACTATGGTAGATTTAACTAGATCATTAGTATCAATACTTATAGTAATATCTTACACTATGCCCTTATTAACGGATTTTGGAATAATGGAGTTTGTAGGAATACTCATTAAAGATTTTGTTAGACCTTTATTTAGAGTACCTGGTCGTTCTGCTGTAGACCTTATAACCTCTTGGTTAGGAGCATCGAATGCAGCAGTATTATTAACAGAAAAACAATATAATACAGGCTATTATTCAGCTAAGGAAGCCGCAATAATAATGACAAACTTCTCATTAGTTTCTGTACCATTTTGTTATATTATTGCTTCTATTTTAGATGTTCAGCATCTGTTTACACCTTTTTACATTATTATTACAGTAGTAGGGTTTGCCTTAGCAGTTATAACTCCTAGGATTCCACCTCTAAATAAAGTTCCAGACACTTATAATGATGAAACTGGGAAAATGGTAAATGAAGATGTGCCAGAAGGAAAATCCAAGTTCCAATTTGCAGTAGAATCAGCAGCTTTAAGAGCTAAAAATTCAAATTTTAGTAATGTAGTAAATCAGGGAAATGATATGTTATTTAGTGTAATATTTGGTCTAGCACCTATAATAATATCTTGGGGTACAATCTCCTTAATTCTAGTAGAATATACCCCAGTATTTAAAATATTATCCTATCCCATAGGTTATTATTTAAATCTATTAGGAGTAGAGCAGGCCTTTCAGGCTGCACCTGCAGCTTTAGTAGGATTTGCTGATATGTTTATACCTGCTTTGATACTAGCTCCCATGGAATCAGTTCAAACTAAGTTTATTCTAGGAGCTTTGTCTTTAGTTCAAATAATATATTTAACAGAAGTAGGTACAATAATAATTCAGTCTAAAGTACCACTGAAATTTAAAGAATTATTCATTATATTCCTAGAAAGAACAATTATCGCTATCCCATTTATTGTAGTACTGACTAAAATATTTGTAAGATTTTAAGATATAGTAAAACAACCAGTTGAATTATAAATTCTCCTGGTTGTTTATTTTAATTATATTTTCTCTTATCTCCAAATAATTCATCTTTAGTATACATAGCTATTTTATATATATGATCTGCAATTCTTTCAAGATGACCTATCATATCTATAAAGAGTACCCCTGAATCTACATTGCAAGTTCCTTCATTAAGTCTTTTTATATGGTTTTCTTGGAAAGTTTCGCTCATTTCGTCTACTTTATCTTCTAACTCAACGATTCTTTTTATAATTTCATTGTCTCTTTTTCTAAGGACAATAATAGTATTATTAAATAGTTCAATAACAACTTTCTCTAGTTCCTTTAATTCGTTTATAGCGTTATCTGTAAATGAAAGATTACCATCTATCTTCTTATTACATAAAGAAGATATTTCAATAACTCTATCCCCTGATCTCTCGATATTGTTAATACTGCTTATCATAGCTGGAACCATAAGAGACTGACTTTCAGTCAATTCCCTTCTTGAGATTTCTACTATATACCTTGTTAAATCCTTTTGCATTTGATTTATATCTGCCTCATTATCTACTACCTCAGTCATCTTCTTTCTATCATCTGTATACGCTATATCCATAACATCTAAAACCATTTCTTTCAAAACCTCAGTACCTCTAATAATTTCAGACCTTGATGCCTCTAAGGCTGCTACTGGTGTGTCTAGAAGTAGTTTATCTAAATATATTTTTCCATTACTATGATCTCCTTTTCTCTTTACAATTTTATAAAGAAAATCAACATAGTATTTTGTAATAGGTAAGAATATTAAAGCACTTAACAGATTAAACAATGTATGAGAGTTTGCAATGTATACAGATATATCTGCATTGGCATGTAAATAATCAGTTGCAAATACTACTATTTTCATAAATAATGGTAAAGTTATCCAAGTTAATACAACTCCAAATACATTATAAAGAGTATGGGCCCATGCAGTCCTTCTAGCATTTATGTTCCCTGTCATACTTGCAAGCTGTGCTGTAAAACATGTACCTATATTATCTCCCAGCATTATACAAATTGCTGATTGTAGGTCTAAAAGTCCTGCTTGACTAAGAACCATTACAAGTCCAACAGTGGCAGCACTACTATGTACCATAGCAGTTACAACTATTCCTAAAATTACTCCAACTACTGGAATAGATGCATATTCAGCGAAAAAATGTTTTAAAGATTCGCTTTGTTGCATATAAGGAATTCCATCATTTAATATCTTAAGACCTAAAAACATCATTCCAAAACCCATCATTGCCTGACCAATATTTTTTAGTTTTTTATTTTTCGCAATATAATTAATTGCAAAACCTATTCCCAATACGGGTAAAGCTATATCTGTTAATTTAAATTTAAAGCTAAATGCCATAAGTTGAGCAGTTATTGTGGTTCCAATATTGGCACCATAGATAATACCTACAGCCTGGGGCAGTTTCATAAGCCCTGAATTAACAAAACCAACAGTTAATACTGTAACTGCTGTACTACTCTGAACTATTGCTGTTACAAAAGTACCTACTAAGAAGGCGCTCCATACCTTACCAGTTAATACTGTAAGAATCTTTTTCATAGTCTCTCCAGAAGCCTTTTCAAGACCATCACCCATCATGTCAACACCGTACATCAATAAAGCCGTTCCACCAATAAGCCCAAATATTAGCTCTTTCATTTGTTTACCTCCAATTAATAATTAGCAATTAATTTTTTATCATTTGAAAATAGGTTCATAATATCAATTTTAGCAGTAAAATTTTATAAATACAATGCTAATTATTTTTATCCTTAGATTTCCAAAATAATGGTCTTACACACATGTGTGTCAGGTTATTTTTGATACATTAGATGAATATAATTTCCATAAGCTAATATCATTTTCCATAATATAGTTTCGCTTTGTTCATAATCCGATTTACGCAATCTGATTTCCCATCAGTATATGCAGTTGGATTTGTATAGAATCTTTTAGACAATTCAAGCTTTAAAGCTTGATATTCATTAAAAGCATCTTTATCAATTTGAAGATAGTCTCTAAACATTAACTCTTCTTCTGCCTTTTGATTTCCCTTTTCGTATATATGAATATGATGTGTATGCTTTTCTGAATAATCACTTTTCAATTTCACAAAATATCTACGATTCGGAATGCCATTTTCACCTTTTGCAATATATCCTACTTTTTCCATAGATAAATTATATCTATCAACATCATTAATGTCCTTGACCAAAATCATGATATCAATAATTGGCTTCGCTGAAAGACCTACAACACTTGTGGAACCAAAATGCTGAATATCTAAAATAATTTTACTTAATAATTCTATTAATATTGACTTTTCTTGCTCATATAAGAAAGCCCATTTCATATTATATGGAACAACATCCATTGTTCTTACCAATATACTCTCTCCCTTTAGATAATAATCAATCTATCAGATGTACTCAATCTGTAGCATATAGCAATATATGATTGTTAAATTTTTCTAATTTTTATTTATCATACTGATTCTTTACATGATTTCACACTATAAATCATAGTGCTATAAAGTGCAATCAAAATAAGTATATGTAAAACTATATGATACAAATCAGGAATATAAACAGTTGTCGATGGGATCAGTTTAATTGCATCAGCAAAATATCTAATTTTACCTTCCCAAGGTCCAAATATAGTAAAATACCAATGGAAATAAAGTTGTGTTGCAAACCATATAGATAACCATGTAGTTAGCACAAATTTTCCAGACTTTTCTTTCACCAAAAACCAAACAATAGCTACAATATATATCACAAAAAATATTCCATCATCTCTCCATGCCCTTGAGACTAGAACCTTGTTGCCAAAAGTTACTCCTATCATATCTAAGAAAAACCAAATTAATAAAAGTATATTTGCCCTTATAAGCAGCTTTTTCCGTTTCATGCTTTTATCTCCCCCTAGACTACATAAATAATATAAGTTAATTATATCATTGTATGAGTAAAATCAAAAGAGTCAGAAACACCATTCTAAAATGCCAAAAGATAATATAAGACAAGGTACTGAACGCTATAAAATTACTCATTTCAAACACATTCATATAAATGAAAAACCACCTACAGATAAAATTGCTTTCATCAGTAGATGGCAGTATTTCTAGAATAATAGTGAAAAAATTTGGCGATAAATCTTATATATTTATTTTATAATTGAGTTAAATCTGCAATTCATTATCCAAATAAATACGGGAACCCGTCGCACCCTTTTGTCCCTGATATTTCCCTCTATATGGATTATCGGCATCCTGATCGAGCTGTGCGAACACCAATTGCCCCACACGACGGCCAGCTTGCAGTTCAATGGCACATCGACTGGCATTAAATACCTCCAAAGTAATCTCTCCTTCAAATCCAGGATCTACCCATCCCGCATTCTGTATAAATAGCCCCAATCTACCAATTGAGCTTCTTCCTTCTACAAAGGCAGTCATATTATTGGGCAACTTAAAATATTCCATGGTCGTAGCCAAAACAAACTGTCCAGGCATAAGAAGATATTTGTCTGACTGTATTGTCTTATATCTAATTTCACCTGATAGCTGAATTATATTGGAAGAAGTATCTTCCACGATAGTATATGTATTTCCTAAACGAATATCAACACTTGCAGGTTGGATCTGTATATCATCTAATGGATAGATTTCCAACTCTTTATTATTTAACAGTTTTTTGATTGTTTTATCTGATAATATCATATTTCTGCCTCCCTTAACCTTCAATTTGTATTTCTAGTTACACGTATCTATCATATCATAAGCAATAAAAGCTCTACAAGCAGGTATCATATCTATTTGTAAATTTTTATGAGATAATTATATGAAAAAAATTTTTCCAATTTTTTTTGCAAATTTTAGGGAGAGCTAATTATATGGACTATTAATTTAGAAATTTCTTATTAGTTATAAAAGAAGGCTAGAATGTTTATATTCTAGCCATTGTATTTGGCACACCAGAGAGGACTCGAACCCCCAACACTCTGAATTGAATTTAACATTTCTGATGTTTTCTAATAGTTTCTATAATATAGATATTTACACACCTACATTACTTATTATTACTAACCTTTACTAGAGCAATTTATCCCTTATTGGCTAAAAAAGGGTTAAATTTTCATTCTTTAAATGGCTTATTTACTACAGTACAAATATAGTTATTATTATACATCATGGCAATAAAAAAGCAAGGCATATTTCAACCCTGCTTTAATGTATGTGTAGCTTGTTATCCGCCATGTTCTTAGGTCAAAATATGATTAGCAATGAATTACATAGCTGAAACTATAAAAACTCTTAAATCGCATTTTAAAGGCTTGATTTATGTTGAATTTCTTTTTTGATGATTTAAGATTTATATATTTTACATTTTCTATCTCAATCAATTCTACCTGTATAATTTTCCAATCTATTTTTATTTATATAATAGGTCCATTTCGTTTCATTCTTCCACGCTTCTCCAAACTCGCTAAACTTTCCTTGCCTTAATGCTATCCTCAACCCCATAGGAGAGATTCCTAGTATTTTAGCAGCTTCATTAACTGTTATTTTCATTTTTTACGGCCTCCACCTAGTTAGTTTCTAATAGATTAACCATATAATTCGCTAAATTCTTGAGTTCCTTTTTCACTTCTTCCGTAGTCAACTTCTTTAGAGCATTAATATAGTTATTCCATTGAATTTTATCTTCATCTTTTATTACTTCCATTATTTGACTAGTCAATTTGTCTAAATTGCTATTTATTTTTTTATTCATATTTTGCACCTCCTACATAAACCTCACTGCACCAGTAAATACACTCTTTATATATTCTTTCATTTCTATATTTTCTCCTTCTAAGGCAATTATTTTTTCTTCTAGCTTCATCTTTTCTTTCTCTAATCTCTTTCTCTCCAAAGGAGAAAATCTATCTAGCTTGACTCCCTCTAACTCTAGTATGTGCTGCATTGAGAACCTAACAGATGGAATACCCTTTACTGGGGTTATAATCTTATCACTCATCCATCTATCTATCGTTGCAGTGGTAACTTGCCATCTTTCCGCAAGGTCTTTTTTAGTTAGAAGCTTATCCATATTATAACCCTCTTCCTCATAGCATTTTCCTTTTAAGTACTCTAGCAAAATCTAACATCTCTCATTAATTTCTTTAACTCTTCATTCTCTTGTTTCAACTCAATATCTTTTTTCTTATTTTTCTTCTTTTCTCGTCTTGCTCTTATTTCTTTAACTGCTTCCATCCATTCAGGATCTTGTATATTTCTAATCTTGTAATACTCTATTAAATCTATCACTGTATCTATTTGATGAAAATTTAAATAAGTGTCGAATTCACCTTCTAGTATATCTGATAAAGCTATATTTAACTTAGTTTTTTCTCTTCTTGATTTCTCACTCATTTTAATATATCCTCCTTAATTAGCCATTTTATTTATTTCTTCTAATGAATAATTATTTTTAATTTCTTTTATAATTAGAAATAAATTCTCCAATTCTTCTTCGGATAAGCTATTTAATAACTCTATGCACTTTTCCATCTTAACAAGCCTCCTTATATGTCTCTCACATTTTTAGGTGTTCTCTTCTTAACTCTTTCAGCTCTTTTATGACCTACATAATAATAGATCGGTACTGATTCCAATTTCTTTTTCTTTTCTGTGTTTTTGATCATCTTATTCGCTAATCTAGTCTTTTCCTCTTGATATCTATTTAGATTTTCCTCTGTCGACTCTATGTCTTGTTCTATTAATTCTTTAATATTATACTTCCTTATCATTTCATTCCAACCTTCTAATGTGTTTATTAGCTTCTAGCATCACATAAAGCCTCCTTCAGTTTTTTAGTTACTTGAATGAGGACCCTAACTATGATAAAATACTTCATAGAAAGGTAACTCTTCCAAGTAAGATAGTCTCAGTGGTCGGCAAACTACATACAAGACTATCTTTATTTTTTTATCCACTCCATCACTGCTTCCCTTTCGATTCTAATGTTTTTCCCTACTTTAAATGAGTTTAACTCTCCTGAATCAATAGCCCTTCTTATTGTTGATTCACTAATCTTCAGAAATTCAACTAATTCTTTAATCGTTACTATATCTGGTAAATTTTCTAACCCCATACTATATCTCCTCCTATATTGATTTTCCTCTGCTAATTTATTAAATCATTTCTTAAATGTCCTAGTATTAATCTTTTTCATCTTAGTTCCATACAAATTCTCTATCTCAATAAAAAGTACTTATCTACATTCCATCAACTGATATAACTTCTATAACTTCACACTCCCTTATAAGTTCAAAGTTTAATCTGACTAATTAGTAAACTTTAAATACTCTGACTTTTTGAGATTTCTTCTTATATTAAGTTAATTACTTTACTACTCTCTGTTAGTATGTTACCTAAAACTTCTTTTAGCTTCTCATTCTGTAGCCTTAGTTCCTCTAACTCACTTTCAATTTTTCGCCTTTCTAATGGAGAAAATCTCTCTAACTTCACTCCTTCAAGTTCTGCGATATGTTCCTCTGTAAACCTTATTGCTGGAATCCCTTTTATAGGTTGCAGTATTCCCTCTTTCCTCCAATTTGTTATAGTTGATACATCAACTTGCCAACGCTCTGCTAAGTCTTGTTGAGTTAATAGCTTGGTCACAAGCACACCTCCTTAATTCTATATATTATATTATTACTATAGTCATATTCTATCATACCTAGTCATGTATGGTCAATAGTCGTTTTGAAAACTATTTAAATGTTTAATTATATTATTTATTGTTGTCATATTATTGTTATATTTATAACTTTAATTAATGCTTGGCATAAAAAAAAGAGCCTATAGGCTCTTTTAAATTTTATTAGTATAAAAATACTTTCTTGATTTTTCTTTAGAGGGATTCGACATATTAGTTACCCTCTAACTAGTCCTGCCCTTTTTGTTTGCTTGAAGTTCTCAAATACTCTTGTTAGTTTATATACTTCGTCTACTTCATCCATATTTACTTGAAGTATGAATGTGTCTCCGCTGCCTTGTGAATATCTTTGATTTTCTGATTTGGTTAATACTCTTTCACCTTCGTGCAATTGAGCGATATAGTTATCTCTAGGTACATAATCAAGACCGTTTCTGTGGCTTCCGCTGATATATTTATTTGCTATGTTATTTCCACTATTGGCTGTTCCACCTATACTATTGATAGCGTCGCTTAAGCCGTCAACCATCCTCGTTATTCCACGCCCTTTATTAAAAAAAGCATCTATTGTTAGTAAAAGTATGGTAAGTAGTGCAATTATACCACCAATAGCTAAAGCCCATTCCTTAAAACCCCAACTGCCTGTCGCAGATAGTAGATTACTGATTGCAGATAGTAGATTACTGATTGCAGATCCCGCTTTACCGACTAAATCTATTGCACCCTTAGCTACCTTTAAACCATCACTTATGTTGGAAATAGCCTTGAATACATTTCCCAACATAATTAATACTGGTCCTATTACTGCTACTAGTAACCCTACTTTTACTATGATATTTCTAATACCTTCATCCATTCCTGCAAGTATCTGTATCATTTTATTAACACCTTCTATAATCGGAGTGAAAATAGGCAATACTTGCTCTGAAAATACAGTGAACAATTCTTTTATACTTTCTTTGAAAAGTGTCATTTGCGCTGTAGCACTATCTTGCTCTTTTTTGAAATTTCCATGCGCTTGAGCTGTTTTAGACATTACATATTGATATCTTAATTCTACTTTTTCTCTCTCGTTCATAGCTATTATAGATTTTTTTATTCCTTTTTCATATGCGAATTGCTGTAAATTGGCTTGTGTCATGAAAATATTAAATTTTTTAAGTGGTTCAGTTGCTCCTGATTGGATAGCTGTTAGAGCATTTTGAGTTTCCTCAAGGCTTGCATTGTAGTAAGTCGAAAGGTCGTTTACTCTTGCCGCTAAATTTTTACTCCATTCCGTAGATTTCTGTATATCCATACCAAGTTGATTAAATCCTGCTGCAAAATCAGTGACCATTGATAAAGCTGTTCCCCTAGCTAATCCAAAATCTCTAAGAGCAGTTTTAGACCAGGCTTCTATTGCTCTTGCATTATGCCCAAATACTGTTTCTGCCTTACCGAAAGCATCCTCGAAATCTGCTCCAAGTTTAAAACTAGCTGCTCCTGCTGCTAAGATCGGTACTGTTATTTTTTTAGTCATACCCTTGCCCATATCTTCCATTTTAGTGCCTGCTTTATCTAAGCTTTTTTCGAGTTCTTTCCACTTGCTATTAGTTTCTTTTAAGCTATCATCTAACTTTTTTAAGTCTTGCTCTGTTTTTATGACTTCTCTTTGAATCGCTCTATATTGATCCTCTGCTATTTTCCCTTGTTTAAATTGTTCTTGTGCTTGCTTTTCTGCATCTTTTAGAGTTTCTAACTTTTTCTTAGTATTATCAATCGATTCAGCTAATATCTCTTGTTTTTGTTTTAAAAGTTCCGTACTCTTAGGATCTAACTTCAATAGCCTTTCTACATTCCTTAATTCTGATTGTAAGTCTTTTGAATGTTTATTTACTTCACCCAAAGCTTTTGTTAAGGCGGTAGTTTCTCCGCCTATTTCAATTACTAACCCTTTAATCTTATTTGCCATTTACTCACCCGCCTCATTATTTAAATACAGTTGATATCTTCTTTGTATTATCTTTTCTGTAATTTCATTAAAATCTACTAATAATTTTCTCTTTTTTCTAGGTAGAACTTTTAGTATTTCTGAATAAATGCTTATATAGGTTGTCAACATATCTCTATATTCTTCATCAGCTAAAAAAATATTTATGTTTTCCATATTTACACCACCTTTTTTTAAGATATTATCACCAATATTTTTTTGAGTTAATATTCTTTTCTTCTTCAAACTTTTCTTCCGCCAACTTTTGTTTAGCTCTCTGCATTTCATTCAATCCAAATAGCTCAGCTAATTTATATAATGCTGCAAACCTATCATGCATTTTGAATTTAAATGTCCCATTCGATGATAATGATATTTCTGATATGTTTTTAGTATCTATATCTGCAGTATCTTTGAATTCTATAACCTGTTTGTAATCAAATATGGGTTCTCCCTCATCATATCCAACTACAGTCTTAACTGTCTTAAAATCTAAATAGTTTTTTATATCATCAAAAGCAATACTTGTAAGTTCTCTTACTATTTCTTTAGCAGATATTATACATTCATCCTCAGAATCCTTGACGAGCCTGTCCTTTAATTCGTTATACCTTGACATTACCTTGACCTGTTTGAATAATCTGCTTGCTAATTCATCAATTGATTTATCTGTCATTCTGTCGGTCTTATATGCAGCTTTATATGCATCTCTTTGACTTTTCCCTTTAATTAGTTCCTGAACAAATTTTTCTTGTTTTAAAGTTAACTTATTAGCCATTTCATCACCTTTTCTATTCTTATTACGTAATGTTTCGCAAGATATTGCGAAAGTTATATTCCTTTGAAAATTTCAAATTCAAAAGTCAAAATTTCAGTTTGTGTTGAAATTAGAAGTCAGCACAGTATGGCAAATGCTTTTATATACTAAAGCATGGGGGGATTGTGAGCGTTACACCACACCCCCGTATTGCTTTATTTATCTAACATACTTACACTATTGTATTTTGTTTAAATTTATAAGTTTTTTTAGATCGATTATTATGTTTCTATATTCCGAATAGTAATCGTTTTTAATTCCTTCCCCCTCATATACATTGGCTGAAAAATCAATTTTAGCAGCATTGGCATTTAGATTATTTCTATCTCTTAAAAACATATTTGTTATCTGCTCGTATTTATCAATACTATTACACAGTTTTAAAATTTGATTAACAATATCTGAATATGCTTTTTTAAATTCTACATTGTATTCTCTTTGTATTTCATCTCTTCTCTTAATGCAATCTTCTTTTGTATAAGGGTTATTAATTATATACTCAATCTGTTCTTTATTTTTTTCTATAAACTCCTGGTATGATCTTATTTTTAAACTTACATCTGAATATTCTTCTATGTCTGAGTCAAATCTTAGCGAAGGCTTTATTTTTTCAATCTTAGCTTCTGCCTTAGCAATATTATTTTTTATCTTATCAATTTCCTTTTGATTTTCTAAATCTTTCTTTTCAAATATGTCGCCCATCTTTATTTATTCTCCTTTATCTTTTTATTTTTTCAAATTATCTAAATCTCATTCTCTGTTGTGAATTCATGCTTGTATTAATCTTACATTCACTTATATCTAAGTCAATAATAGTCTCTAATTGTCTTTCATTACTTCTATCTTTCTTAGTGTATAGAGGCTCACATAAGACAACGTTCTCACCATCCCTTAATATAACATCTATTACTTGTCCTGAACCTCTACCATATACTAGTGAATCATAGGTTATATAATCCCCATACTTCATAATGTTTTAAACTCCTTTCTTTAATAACACTTATTTTTTATTTGTAACCTAAGCTTTTCAATTTCGAGGGCTTCCCTTCCCTCCATTATTTCAGCCCTTAACCTTTCTACTTCTGTATCTAAAACATAAAGGCTAGTTTGAGGATAAGCAGGGAAATCTACTGCTGATACTTCTATAATTTTTTTAAGCTTTTTAATGGTTCTAGTCTTTGTATTTCTGTTATAGGAATCCTCACCAACCACAAAAGCAAAACTCATCTTGTTTAATAGCTTAGTTCTTATCATTTCGTATAAATCTCTGCCTACTGTTGTATTTGCTAAAGTAGCTCTAATCTTTAACCCTATGTTATCAACTGTAAGCTTTAAAGTTCCATTTATAACACGAGCCACATTAAAAACTTGATCACTATGGTTATATCTAAAGCATACATCTGATAAATCACAACCATCCAATGCTCTAGGATCTATTGCCTCATATATCTTTTCTCCTTCATATTCCCAAAGAAGTGTAGGTTCATTAAAGACTAAAGCATATCCCTCAACTATCATTTCTTTGTTTTTCTCCATTTTAAGCATCCTCCTATTGAACTAACCTTAAGTATCTTGGTCTTTTCTTGGTTACTCTTACCGTCTTACCTTTATCATCAATAAAAAATTCTTTACCCTTGGCTCCCGTATGCAATGTTTGTGTCTTTATTCCAGTCATATCGGCAAACTCTTGCCCCAATGAAGGGTATCCATCAAGTTGCCTTAATTTACTTAAAGTTCGTACTGATTTTATATTAAATATTTCAATATCTATATTTGTATATTCCCATAAAAACATCAACGCTTCATCTCCTATAGGCTTATTAGGATCTAATGTATTAATATAGTCTCTTGTATAAAAATAATCTTTCATTTCATGTTTATGGCCTTTAAAATCTTTTCCTATAGGGAATACATTCATAAATTGCCCTGGTGTTAATAATCCAACTAATGATTTTATAATACTGATAAATTGGAAATCACGCTCTGCCTGTTCTCTTGTTGTATGTTCTCTATTAGGATTTGTAATTACGAATTTTACTCCATAAAATATGAGTTTTTGAATGTATAGTATTCTATTTACTATGTCTGGATTTTCTGTATACTCTTTTAAAATTCTATCCCATGTTTTCAAATAGAGATAATTTTTCACATCATTATTTTGACTTTTCATACTAAATCACCTTTCTTTATAATTTTTTATCTATTTCAATAAACCTCATCATTGAGGGTGCTTTTATTACATCTATAGTGCCTACTGGACCATTCCTTTGTTTTTCTATTATGAGTTGACTTAACTTTTGGTTATGTTCTTCTAGTAAATCAAAGAAAGTATGATGATATATGTTGTTTTTAATTAAATTTTCTATATCCTTTTCGTTAGGCTCATGCAAGAATATAATATTGTCTGAATCCTGCTCTATGGCTCCTGATTCTCTCAAATCTGCCATAGTAGGCCTATTACCTTCTGCATTTCTATTTAATTGAGATAGGATGACTATAGGTATCTTAAACTCTAACGTCATAAGTTTTAATTCTCTTGTTATCGTCGCAACTTCTTGTTCTCTACTATAATGTTTTTCTGATGATCTTAGGAGTTGAAGATAATCAATTATAACTATGTCGGGTTTATGTTTTCTTAACTTAGTTCTTATATGCTGTATGGTCCTGCTAGTTTTATCTAGTAAGAAATTATCTATTGAATTTTCATTTGCAGTATTATAAACGTTTGACCATTCTTCTCCGCTTTCAATATCTCCTGTCCTAAGTTTTGATAGATTTACCTTTGCACTAGATGAAATAATTCTTTCGCATAATTGAGTTACTGACATTTCTAAAGATGTATACATTACTTTCCTTTTTTTCTTAGCGATATTTTGAGCAATCTGCATACCTAGAATTGTTTTCCCTACTCCTGGTCTTGCTCCTATAGTTGTAAGTTCTTCTTCGTGTAATCCTGCGGTTGCTTCATCGAACTTAGGTATTCCTATATAAAATGATGTATCCCCTCTGTTTTCATATCTCTTTTGAAGCAACTCTAACGTTTCAAACATAGCTTGTCCTAGTGTAACTACTTCATCATCTATTGTGTCCTCTAGCTCTTCTATTTCTCTCATAGCGTTGTTTTTAATGGTATCCATATCTACTGTAGTGTCTTGAGCCATTTTCATTATTTTATTAGCTTTAGTCATTAATTTTCTTCGGTTAGATTTATCTTTTAGGAGTTTTATATTACTTTCAATATTCGCTGTACTGGCTATGATATTTGTCATATTCGCTATAGTTGATACTGAAATATTGGTCCTTTTTTGAAGTGTAAATAAATCTATATCTTGCTTAGTATTAGTTAGATCATGCATAGCTTTTATCATTTTTCTATTAGTAGCGTCTAGGAAATCATCTTCTTTTATCCTAGGTAGCAAGTCTATAGCTGATTTATCTATTATCAGACTTCCTATTATCTGCATTTCTAATATTAAATCATCATTTGAAATCATAATCTCTTGTCACTTCCTCTATTGTTGTACGGTTTATTACTTTCCGTTGTTTCACTCTCTTTTAAAACTTTTTCTTTTACCCAACTAAGTATTGCTCTGTAGTCGCTCTTGTATGCCTTTCCTTTAGAGCCCTTATAGTTATCTAGAGTTTGTATCATTCTTTTAGTGAGTAACTCTCCATGTTCTCCTACTAGCTTGTTGTATTCATCTTCTGTCATAGATACAAATTCAGCATACTTATTCTTCTTATCATTCTTTACATTCTTATCATTCTTGTTTGTGTCGATTTGTTGTTGACTTGGTGTTGATTTGATGTCTGATTTGCCGTTGGGTTTGCTGTCAGTTTTTTCATCTTCAGATTGATATAATCCCCAATTCTCAATACTTATAATTGAAAATTTGTTGTTGGACTTGATGTTAATGCTTTTGTTACTTTCTAATATTTTTAAATATTCCCATGTTGTTGATGGAGACATATTTAATTCTGTACTTGCTTTATTTCTTCCTGTAACAAATTGTCCTGATTTAAGAGGAACTTTTTGTCTTCCGATTAATTGTTCATGCTCTGTATGAGTAGCTTTTAATAAACACCAAATAAACGTTTTGAGTAATTTTTCATTATCAAATATTGCTTTGTCTTTTATCTCCCTATGAAGTTTTATCCAACCACTCATATCACCTCACCCCAGCTACCTTATGCCTCCTGTAAATATCTCGATTAATAGCTAAGGCCTTAAAGTGTATTAGCTCATTATCCATTTTAGCTTTGTTTAATATCACCTTTTCGTATTCATTGGTTCTTTCTGGATGACGGTAATAATATGCCATACGATAAGCTAACTCTATTTGATTTTTACTTAACACTGTATCCATTTTCTATCTCACCTCATTTTTATAACTCTCTGCCTTCTAAAGTAGCTCTGTTTAACCATTCTTCAAATAATGGTACGTTTATTTTAGTAGTTTCACCTATCCTAATTATTGGTATATCTTCTTGACTTCGTACTAAGGCATATAGCTTGTCCCTGCCAATATTAAAATGTTTTGATGCTTCTACAATTGACATTAAATATTTGTTATTCATCATTCTCCCTCCTTTATTTTGCTTTTTCCATTATTTCTTTTACTGCTTCAAGCGGAGTCAAATCTGTAACACCATATTCATTCATTCGTTCTAACCTCTCTTCTAGTTTTTTCTTTTTTCTTTTCTCTCTATATCTCTTTCTATTTTTGGACATAACAATTCCTCCTTTCTTCGAAACCCTATTGCTATGATTCAACAAACAAAGTATTTACTTCTATATTTAGTTATTATCAGGCCATATTTCTTCTTCTTCTACTTCTAATGCATTTGCTAATCTTTCTCTCCATCCTGGGTAAGCATAAATCTTATTATTTTCTATGCTTGAAATTATTCCAGGTGATATCTCTGTCTTTACAGAAAGCTGTAATTGAGATAGTCTTTTATCCTTCCTTATTTTCCTTAAATTATTTTCTGTCATTTTTCTCACCTCACATTTTATTGATTTATACTATCAACTATAGTATAATTTAAATAATCAGACATATATATATCATTTGCGTCTGATTATGCGTCTGATTATTTAAATAGAAGGTGATTTTATGAAAAATGAAAAAATTAATTATTCGATTTCTGATACTAGAGCATATCTAAGTAGCTTAATTGAGACAGAAATTCCGCGACATAAATATTCTAATTATGAAATAATTAAATTTGCAGAAATAAATCAACTTCCCTGCAACTTGGAAAAATTAACTACTAAGAATAAAACATCTATTGTTGAACATAATGCTGAAGCAATAATAGGGGTACCTCCTGCAATTTCATATGCCGATTCTTTTTTAGGTGATTTTAATAGGCCCCAGTTTGAACATAAAGTTATATTTAATAAAAATTTATTTTTTGAAGTATTGAATATAGCTAAAAACGTAAACATCGAACTGCCTTTTGATGAATCTTCTATATCTAATAACGATATATTAAATTTAATTATCAAATATGGTTTTGATACAAACATGTATAGTGGAAAATCATTCGAAGAAATGTTAAGTGAATCTGATAGAATTGATTTATTTAATAAACCAGAAATAAGAGAATTTGGTTTTGTAGAAGGTCTTATTATAAAAGATTTTAAAAAACAAATTTATGAGTTGAAAAGAAGATTTTCAATTTACTATGGAATAGTTAATGATGATAAACAGTTTCTAATGAATATCCTTGAAAAGGATATAATATTTGCTGAAAAATGGCTTCCTCCAATAACCCCAAACAATAAAATAACTCAGAATAATATAATTGAATTTGCAAAAGATGCATTAATAAACGTTTTTGATGACTACTCTTTTTCTATAGTTTTATATCATGAAAAAAAGTTAGGAACTTTTAAATTTAAATTTACAGCTAAAAATCTTATTGAAGCATGTAATCTTTTTTTATCTCAAATACTAACTATGGATTTAAACTATACTAAATCAAATATAAAAATATGTGCTAATCCAGAGTGTGGGAGAACTTTTGAAGGACATAAAAATAAAAAATACTGCGACCTATGTAATAGAAAGACCATATGGAGTAGAAATAATAAAAAACAAAAGGAGGATTAAATAATGGCTAGGCAACCTAAGACTAATACAAGCATTGGCGAATATGATTATTATCGCACTAGGCTTACTGTAGGTCATGATGCCAAAGGTAAACCAATAATAAAAACATTCTACGGTAAGACCAAGGGAGAAGCAGAAAATAAGAAAAAAGAATATATTAAAGCTATTGAAACTGGTATAAATCCTGACTTAGCTTCTCAAACATTAGAGAAGGCATTATTTGACTGGCTCTGGAACATTGAAAGGTATTCGGGTAATAAATCCTCTACTTTTGAAAGATATGAATCTATTAGTAGAAATTATATTCAAGATAGTTCTCTAGGACGACTAATAGTATCTGATATAAAAAAAATACCAATACAAAAGTATTATAATGAATTGCTGGATAAAGGAAAAACCTACTCCATAATTGAAAATATAAATAAACTCCTTAATAAATTCTTTAGATATGCTGTTGCCGAAGGTTATATCTTAAAGAATCCAATATCCGGGCTTAAACTTCCTAAGGATAATGAAGAGGATATTGATGAAGACTTTAACTCTATAGAGACATTTACAGATGAAGAAATCAACAAGGTATTAAACCCCCTTGGAAATGTAAAATTAAGATATATAATTATGTTTGCAGTTTTAACTGGCTGCAGAATGGGTGAGATATTAGCATTAGAAAAGACAGATATAGTAGATGGTGTAGTAAGAATAAATAAATCTGTAAGAAATGTGAAGATATTTGATAATGAAGGTAACTCTTCCTGGGCTAAGAAGCTAACTACTCCAAAATCTAAGAGTTCTAATAGAGAGGTCCCTATTCCAGAAGTATTACAGAAAGAATTAAAGAAGTTAGATATATTGGTTAAAGAAGAAAGATTAAAACTCGGAGAAGCATATACAGAAAATAATCTTATATTTCCTTCCTTGACTGGTGTCTATATTGATGCAAAGAATTTAAGAAGGTCATGGGAAAGAGCTTTAAAAGCTGCCAATGTACCTTATAAAAAGTTCCATTCGCTTAGACATACTTATGCAACTAGGTTGTTCGAGAATGGAGCTTCAATATTAACTGTATCTAGATTATTAGGTCATAGTAGCCTTGAAACAACTCAAATATATACCCATGTATTAAAGGATACTAAAGCCAAAGAAGTAGAATGCTTAAATAAAATGTTTAGTTAATTAAAAATCTTGTAAAATAAAAAGTCCTTCTCTTTAATAGACGAGGACTTTTTATTAAAAATTATATATAATTTTTATATTAATTTTGCAAGAAAAAAGAGCCTACTGATATGATACCTCCTAAGTAGACAACGTAATTAATTAAAATTACTTACTCTACTTAAGGAGGTTTTTTCATGGGAAGGCGTCCAAAATTTAGTAAAGAAGTTAAAATAGAAGCATGTG